>MWCE01000250.1 GCA_002069895.1 Bacteroidetes bacterium ADurb.Bin234
AATTACGAAAGCAGTCGCGAGTGCCGAGAACAATTAAAAATTAAAAATTAAGAATTAAAAATCCGCATTCATCCGCCGCATCCGCGTCATCTGCGTGCCATTTTAATCAATTAAAAATCAAGAGCCGAGTGCCGAGAAAAAGTTAAGAGTGAATAGTGAAAAGTGAGTCAACGCATTGAATAAATGACAACTGAAAACTGACAACTTGAATCAACGCACTGAAAAACTGATAGCTGATAGCTGACAGCTATCGCAAGTTGCGATAAATAGTTTTGGGAGCCCAAATGCTTTGTAGAATGCCTCTGAAAGCAAGGAATAGAATGAAAGCCAACCATAAGGCATTGTTTCCCATTATGGTTTCGAGACTGTAATAAACGGTGAAGAAAATTGCGGTGGCAATAAACATGGAATTTCGTATGATTTTGGCATTGGTAGCACCTATGAGTATGCCATCCCACAGGAATGCGGCAAAACCTGCCAATGGAACGGCAAGCACCCAATAGTAATAGCGTTCTGTTGCGGCAATAACTTCACGGCTATCGGTAAAGATTTGCAACAGGTATTTCCCGAAGAAGGCATAAACAATCATAAAAACAAGTGTTAAGCCCAATCCCCAACGGAAAAGATAACGGATGGATTGTTTAAGCATGCCGATGTTTTTGGCTCCGATAAATTTTCCCGTTAAGGCTTCGCCGGCGTAGGCGAAACCGTCCATGATGTAAGAAAATAAAGTAAAGAATTGCATTAACAATATATTAATAGCTAAAATCCTGTCGCCCATTTTAGCTCCTATGGCCGGAATAAAGGTGAAAACCGCTATCAAGCAAATGGTTCTTAAAAATATGTCAGCATTTAGTTTGAAAAATATTATCATTTTGTTAATGGCCATTGATTTTTTCCATGAAAAATACTTGAAATATTTTCGATAATAAATTATCAATAATACCAATGCCATAATAAATCCTGTGTATTGGGAAATTAGGCTTCCAAGTGCAATGCCTTCGATTTTCATACCGAATTTGAATACGAAAAGCAGACTTAACAGTATGTTAACGATATTAATGATAATGGCTATCCACATGGGTGTTTTGGCATTCTGCATACCTATGAACCATCCTTTTGTTACATACATGCCCAATACGGCAGGTGCTCCCCAAATACATATATTGAAATAAATTTCAGCATAATTTTCAACGGCGGGACTCCCGTTTATTAAGTTAAAGGCCATATTTTTAATGGGATATTGCAATAAAAGGAGCAAAAAGGAACTGATAAAGGCTATGCTCATGGCACGCGTAAAAATATGCATGATTTCTTCTTTGTTAACGGCACCGTAGGCTTGAGCCGTAAAGCCGCTTGTACCCATGCGTAGGAATCCGAAATTCCAATAAATAAAGTTGAAAATCATGCTTCCCAATGCGATAGCTCCAAGATATTGTTCCGAGCCGAGGTGCCCGGAAATGGCAACGTCAACCATTCCCAGCAGGGGAACGGTAATAGTCGTAATAATGTTGGGTATGGCTAAACGCAGTATTTGCTTATTCAAGGCACTTTAGGTTAATAAGCAGATAAAGAATAAAATTTATTTAATTAAGAATGGGAAGCGGTCGAAGTTTTTCAATGCGGTAGCGGTGCCTCTGGCAACGGCACGCAAAGGATCTTCGGCAATGTGTACTTCCAATTTAGTTTTGATGTGCAAGCGTCGGTCTAATCCGCGCAACAAGGAACCGCCGCCGGCTAAATAGATACCCGATTTATATATATCGGCCGAAAGTTCGGCAGGGGTGTTTTCCAAAGCATTTAATACAGCCACTTCTATCTGTTGAATGGATTTATCGAGAGCAATGGCAATTTCCTGGTGTGTAACGTAAATGGCTTTGGGTATACCGGTGAGCAAGTCTCTTCCTCTTACTTCATAACTGTCGGGAGGGTTTTCTATATCGGTAAGAGCTGCACCCACATTGATTTTAATCAATTCAGCGGTGCGTTTTCCTATCGACATATTGTGTTCGCGGCGCATGTATTCTTCAATGTCTTGATTAAATTCATCGCCGGCGGTTTTAATGGATTTATTACTTACGATACCTCCCAAGGAGATAACGGCAATTTCGCTGGTGCCGCCGCCGATATCAATAACCATGTTGCCGGTAGGTTCAAGCACATCTAATCCTATACCTATGGCTGCGGCCATGGGTTCGTGTATTAATCGTACTTCTTTGGCTCCGGCTTGTTCGGCAGAATCTCTTACGGCTCGTTCTTCCACTTCGGTTATGCCCGATGGTATACAGACTACCATTTTTAGTGAAGGTGGGAATAAACTCTTTTGTTTGGCATTCATCATACGTAGAAATTCCACTATCATTAATTCGGCGGCTTGAAAATCGGCTATAACGCCGTCTTTAAGCGGGCGAATCACTTTAATGTCTTCATGTGTACGACCTTGCATCATCAAGGCTTTTTCTCCTGCGGCCATTAATTTATTGGTGGTTCGATTAATGGCAATAATCGAAGGTTCATCAATAACAACCTTGTCATTGTGAATTATTAATGTGTTTGCAGTGCCGAGGTCAACGGCAATTTCTTTTGTAAAGAAGGAAAATAATCCCATATTTGTTTATATTTTTAAATATCTTTTCCCTTTAACGAAAAAAAGAATGTTTTGTTTCAGAATAATATGAATTAATGTTTAAAATGTCTTACACCGGTAAAGACCATGGCGATTTTAAGCTTATCACAGGCATCAATCGACTCTTGATCGCGTATGGAACCTCCGGGTTGCATAATAGCTGTAATACCTTTCTCTGCAGCTATTTGAACGCAATCATTGAAAGGAAAATAAGCGTCGGATGCCATCACAGCACCTTTTAAATCGAAGTTGAAATGTTTGGCTTTCATAATGGCATGTTGCAAGGAATCGACCCGAGATGTTTGTCCCATACCCGATGCCAACAGTTGTTTGTTTTTCACAAATACAATGGCATTGGACTTGGTATGTTTTACCAGTTTATTGGCAAAAAACATATCATCCACTTCTTCTTTTGTTGGTTTTTTCTGTGTAGGATATTGTAGGGTATCAATGTTTTCTATAGACAAGTCTCTTTCCTGTTCTATGAGTCCGTTTAGCAATGTGCGTGCTTGTTTGGTTTGTAAAGCAAAAGATTTTTGTTTTAATAGAATACGATTCTTTTTAGATTTCAATATGTCGAGAGCCTCTTTATCAAATTCGGGGGCAATTAATATTTCAAAAAAGAGTTTGTTGATTTCTTCGGCTGTTTGCTTGTCGACTTTAGCATTACAAATTAATACACCGCCGAAGGCAGAAACCGGATCTCCAGCTAAAGCATCTTGCCAGGCTTCCAATAGTGAGTTTCGTTGGGCAACACCGCAAGCATTGTTGTGTTTGATGATGGCAAAACTGCATGTATCCAAATCGGAAATCAACGAAACGGCTGCGTCGATATCCAATAAGTTGTTATAGGATATTTCTTTGCCGTTGAGTTTTTCGAACATTTCTTCCAAATCACCGTAATATTCTGCTTCTTGGTGGGGGTTTTCACCGTAGCGTAGTGCTGTTGTTCCTGTAAAATAATGGTATATGGCGGTATCATAATGGGAAGAGACTTTAAAACATTTCGTTGCAAATGATTTCCGTTGTTCGAGTGTGGTAACACCTTTCCCGGAGCGTAGAATATCCAAAATGTCTTGATAATAGGAGCGGGCGGGAACACAAAGGACATCATTGTGATTTTTAGCTGCAGCACGAATGAGAGAAATGCCTCCGATATCAATCTTTTCAATGATTTCATCAGGATTGTCAGTGGTTTTCAGGGTTTCTTCAAAGGGATATAAATCAACGATGATTAAATCGATGGGAGGAATTTTGTAATAATCGGCCTGTTCAATGTCTTTTTCGTTATTACGACGATATAAAATGCCGCCCATTACTGTCGGGTGCAAGGTTTTGACCCTGCCACCGAAGATGGAAGGATAACCTGTAAGCGTTTCGATCTCGGTAGCTTCTATTTTATGTTTTCGTAAATATTCAAAGGTTCCTCCGGTTGAAAATATATGAATGTTAAGCTTTTGTAGTTCTTTGGCTATATCAATAATCATATCTTTGTTATAAACGGTAATAAGAGCGTTTTTAATATTTTTCATGGTGTAATCGTAAGTATTTATTATTAAAAAATAAGTTTTTCAGTATACTACCGAAAAAATCAGTTTATTTCTAAAGCCTTGCAAATTTCGTAAAAAAAGTATTACTATCTGTCCTTTTAATAATAATTATTTCAATATTTTTATTTTTCATTGATTATGTATAGCTTGATTTAGGTTTTCCTATACAAAGGTTGAGTTAATCATTCTTTGCTTAGCGAAGAATCTTTTGACTTTTATTGGGTAATAATGAAATTTTATATAATTTTGCTGCCGTAAATGCTAATATAGCATTAGTTTAATCTTGTTCAATATATTTTTGGAAGTATAGAAAAGGTCTTTATATTGAAATATAAACTCTTATGGCATGGAAATAAATAAAAAAGAAATAGATGCATGGTTTAATTACATAAAGAAATGTAAGCTTTTGGTTATAGGTGATGTTATGACGGATGTTTATATTCACGGTCAGGTAAGTAGAATATCACCGGAAGCTCCGGTTCCTATCGTTGATGTGAAAGAAAAAAAAGTTTGTATAGGAGGAGCAGCCAATGTAGCATTGAATTTGCAAGCCATGGGAGCCAAGGCGATTTTATGTGGTGTTGTTGGAGAGGATGTGAAAGGCTATGAGTTTATGAAAATGCTTGAAGAGCATAAAATGTCAACCCAAGGGATGTTGGTGTTAGATAGCAGAACAACTACTGTAAAAACACGCATAATAGGTAATAAAATGCAATTGTTACGTATCGATGAAGAAAATAACGAGCCTATTGACAGCAAACAAAGTGAAATGTTTTTTAATCAGATAGAAAGCATTATTAAGAAAGAAGATATACATGCTATTATTTTCGAGGATTATGATAAAGGTGTCATTACCGACGAACTCATACAAAAAGTGCTGCAATTGGCAAATAAAAACTCTATACCTGTATGTGTAGATCCTAAAAAAAGGAATTTTTTAAATTACATAGGAGTAAGTTTGTTTAAGCCTAATTTATCGGAATTTACAAAGGGTTTAAATTTAGATAAAAACCAACCGGCATTAGAGGATATAGCTAAACACGTGGAAGTGTTCATGCAAAACCATCAACATAAAATGGTAATGGTAACTTTATCGGATAAAGGAATGATTATATGCTACCATAAACAATCTACCTTCATGAGTGAATGGATACCCGCGCAGATTCGAAGTATTGCCGATGTTTCCGGAGCAGGCGATACGGTTATCAGTGTAGCAACATTAGCTTTGATTTATGGATTTCCTCCTCGCTTGATTGCAGAATTATCAAATATTGCCGGAGGTCTTGTTTGTGAAAAAGTAGGAGTGGTGCCTATTGAAAAACATCAGCTTTCCAATGAATCATTAAAGATATTAGGAAAGCCAATGCTTTAATATATGAAATAAATAAGTAAGTGTAGAAGTATTATTTAGCCGGAAAAAATTTATCAATGAGTTTGATGACAAAATAAAATATCATCATAAAGACAAAAATACCTACCATTCCGATTCCGCTTATCAATAATGCCGAATTTACGATACTATAATCAATCATGTTTATATCCTCCTTTAAATTAAATAAATAATGGAACTAATGATAAAATAAGACCGCCCGCTACTACCGAACCGATTTGTCCGCCTACATTCGTACTAACGGCATGCATCAAAAGGAAGTTTGATTTGTCTTCTTTTAATCCCATAGAGTGAATAACCCGTGCCGACATGGGGAATGCTGAAATACCGCAAGCCCCGATCATGGGATTTATTTTTTTGCCCTTAGGTAAGAATACATTAATTAGTTTGGCAAACATAACACCGCCGAAAGTATCAAAAACAAAAGCAACAAGACCTAATCCGATAATCATCAAAGTGTCTAACCTGACAAAACGATCGGCAGTCATAGTGCTGGCAATGGTAATACCTAATAAGATGGTAACTAAACTTGCCAATTCATTTTGAGCGGCAAGCGACAGTTTATTTAACACACCGCATTCACGGATGAGGTTACCGAACATTAAAAATCCGATAAGTGCTAATGAGGAAGGAGCGATGATACCTGCAATGATAGTAACGGTAATGGGGAAAAGAATTAAGGCCGTACGAGATACTATTTTCTTTTGGGCTTCCATCCGTATTAAGCGTTCTTTTCTGCTTGTAATAGCTTTAATAACGGGAGGTTGAATAATTGGAACTAAAGCCATATAAGAATAGGCTGCAACCGAGATGGGTCCTAAAAGTTCGGGAGCAAAGCGCGATGCTACGAAAATGGATGTCGGACCATCGGCTGCACCGATAATACCTATGGATGCTGCTTCATGTAAAGGAAATCCCAATAAAGTGGCTGCAAACATGGTGAAAAATATACCAAATTGTGCCGCCGCACCGAATAATAACAAGAATGGATTTTTAAACAAAGGCGAAAAATCGATCATGGCACCGATGGCAACAAAAATCAGCAACGGAAACACTTCGGTTGCAATACCTGCTTCGAAAAACACAGACAAAGCACCTTCAATGGCTTTGCCCGTAACAGGATCTATTTGCGTGAGCGCCGAAGTAAACGGGATGTTTACCAATATGGCTCCGAAACCCATAGGCAATAACAAGGTGGGTTCATACTCTTTTTTAATAGCCAAAAAAATTAAAGTAAGTCCTACAGCTATCATAACGAAGTCTTTCCATGTGAAATCGTATAGGACAGGCATTAAATCTTGAAAATTCATGAATCTTTTTTTAATATATTAATATTTCCTTTTTAATTATTTAGTTTTTATTTTCGTTTTTATTCTCGTTGCAATCGATTTTATCTTGCAATTCATCAATTTTTTTATCTTCTGCAATTATAACAGATAGGAGGATAGATATTAGCAATGTAGCTACTATGACCGTTAAAGATATCCAAGAATGAGAGCCAAAAAAGGTTTCTATAGCTTCACCGGTAGGTTTGTTTATAAAACCAATAGCAGGTAACATCATTTTTACGCCAATGAAAAACAGGATAAAGCTTACTCCGGTTTTTAAGAAACGGAACATACCCATGATACCTTTCAATGCAAAAAATAAGGATATCAAACCCATTACGGCGAACACATTGGATGTAATAGCGAGAAATTGTTCTTCTTGGTTTGTAAGAACGTTGGTGGCTCCTTCTTTGATAACCCCAATAATGGCAGGAATGGAATCAACGGCAAATAGAACATCCGTTGAACCTATGACTAAAAACACCAACATAAACATGGTAATATGACGCTTGCCGTTTATTTTTGAGAAAAAGTGGGGATGATCCATGTCGGGATCGACCGGAAATAATTTGGCTCCCAATTTGTATAATACATTATTTTTTGGATCCACTTGGTCATCTTCTTTGGTAAATGCCATTTTGTAGGATGTCCAGATTAAGATTATGCCAAAAATATAGATTATCCAATGAAATTGTTGTACTAAACCCATTCCTGCAACAATAAATAAAATACGCAATACTATGGATAATAAAATACCCAGTTTCAACAATCGGGGTTGATTTTTGGAACAAACACCCATCAGGGAGAAAATCATAATAAAAACAAAAAGATTGTCTATTGAGAGTGAATATTCCGTTAAATAACCGGATATAAATTTAATACCCATAACATGTGCTGTGTTTTCCGTTGATCCGGGATTTTGGGGAAAGAAAAAGAAAAGGGAAGTCCCGAATAATAATGCAATTGATATCCATACACTTGTCCATTGCAAAGCTTTTTTTACGGTAAATTCTCCTTTGCGGTGGTCTGTAACATAGAAATCAACAATAAAAACGGCTAAGTAAACAACAATAAATATTATCCAGTATAAAGTCGTTGGATCTTGGAAATGTGATAACATAAAATATATTTAAATAATGGTTATTAAAGAGGTAAATTATCGTGTTTTTTAGGAGGATTTTCCAATCGTTTTGTTTGTAACGACATCAAGGCTTTTATTACCCTATAACGTGTGTTGCGCGGTTCAATGACATCATCTAAGTAACCGTATTTTGCAGCCACATAGGGATTAGCAAATTGTTGTCGGTATTCGATTTCCTTTTCGTTCATGAATTCGTTTAATTTTTCGGGATCTTCAATAGCTTTTATTTCTTTACCCATTAAGATTTCGATAGCACCTTTTCCGCCCATAACAGCGATTTCGGCGGTAGGCCATGCATAATTGATATCACCTCTCAGATGTTTGGAACTCATGACACAGTATGCACCGCCGTAGTTTTTTCGTAAGATTACGGTAACTTTAGGAACGGTAGCTTCGCCATAAGCATAGAGTATTTTGGCTCCATGTAGTATCAATCCACCGTATTCTTGTCCGGTACCGGGTAAATATCCCGGAACATCTACCAAGGTTACGATAGGAATATTGAATGCATCGCAAAAACGAATAAAGCGAGCACCTTTGCGGGAAGCATTAATATCTAATACCCCGGCAAGATAAGCAGGTTGGTTGGCAACAATACCTACGGTCATACCTCCCATTCGGGCAAATCCTGTTACTATATTTTTAGCATATAAAGGAAGTACTTCCAAGAAATCTTGATTGTCGACAATAGAAAGGACTACTTCTTTTATATCATATGGTTTATTCGGACTATCGGGGATAATTTCATTTAGTTTGTTATCCACTCTTTCGACAGGGTCTTTACAGTCGATTTGTGGCGGTGCTTCCATATTATTGGAAGGAAGAAAACTTAAAAGGTGTTTAATCATTTCTATACCTTCGGTTTCGTTTTCTGCCACAAACTGGGCTACGCCCGATTTAGTAGAGTGCACGGAGGCTCCGCCAAGGTCTTCGGTCGATACGGTTTCTCCGGTAACGGTTTTTACTACTTTGGGGCCGGTAACAAACATATAGCTTGTGTTTTTTACCATCATGATAAAATCGGTCAAGGCCGGTGAATAAACGGCACCGCCGGCACAGGGTCCGAAAATAGCGGATATCTGTGGGATAACGCCCGATGCTAATATATTACGTTGGAATATCTCAGCATAACCGGCTAAACTGTTAACCCCTTCTTGAATACGTGCACCACCGGAATCATTGATACCAACTACCGGAGCTCCCATTTTCATGGCTTGATCCAATACTTTGCATATCTTTGCAGCCTGGGTTTCGGATAATGAGCCACCGAATGTAGTAAAGTCTTGTGCATAAACAAACACCAATCGACCATTAACACTTCCGTAGCCGGTAACAACGCCGTCAGCAAGATAAGTTTCTTTTTCTAATCCGAAATTCACACAACGGTGTGTTACAAACATATCGAATTCTTCAAAACTTCCTTCATCGAGAAGTAGGTTGATACGTTCGCGGGCAGTCATTTTTCCTTGCTGGTGTTGTTTTTCTATTCTTTTTTCACCACCACCGAGTTTTGCTTTTGCTCTAAGTTCAAGCAACTCGTTTATTTTATCTTGCATTGACATATTCTAATAATTTTTAGGATTAAAATATTTTTTTTCTTATTTTTTTAGGTTTGGATTTTCGCATAGTTCGGTTAAAATGCCTCCGGTTGATTTGGGATGCAGAAATCCGATTTGCATGCCTTCGGCTCCTTTTCTTCCTTCTTTATCGATTAGGCGAATGTTTTCAGATAGTTCGGTTAATGATTCGTTAAGATTATCCACCGCATAAGCGATGTGATGAAATCCTTCGCCTTTATTTTCAATGAATTTTCCGATAGGGCCTTCGGGATCGGTCGATTCCAATAATTCGATTTTAGTATCGCCTACTTGAAAAAATGCGGTTTTGACTTTTTGATCAGCCACTTCTTCAATGGCATAACATTTAATTCCTAACAAGTTTTCATAAAATGGAATAGCGTTTTCCAAATTCTTTACGGCTATACCTATATGTTCTATCTTTTTTACTTTCATTCTAATCTTAAATTTTATGATATACGAGTTTAATGTATATCTATTGGATTAACAAGAAAGAATAACCAATGTATCTCCTTCGTAAATACCGTCGCCTTTGGTTACATTAATGCTTTTTACAACGCCGTCTTTATCGGATTCGATATTGTTTTCCATTTTCATGGCTTCGAGAAGGATAACTTTTTGTCCGGCTTTGACCGTATCACCTTCTCTAACTAAAATATCGAGCACAATACCCGGAAGAGGGGATTTAATAACATAATCACTACCACCGGCAGTTGGAGCAGGTGCCGTTTTCTTTTCAACAGGCGCACTTTGAGGTTTTTCTATTGGAGTTGGGGCTGTTGTTGTTTTAACCGGTTCTGCTACACGGGGTGAATTGCCATTACTTGTTTCTACTTCTTCGATGGAAACATTATAATTTGTTCCGTTGATATTAATTCTGTATTCTTTCATGAATAATAATTATTTTATTTTGATTGGTGTTTTCTTGAAATTAAATGATTTTGCTGCCCAAGGCGATAAAGTGGGATTTTGTTTTAAGTAAAATCCGTTAGGCTCTGTTTCATGTCCGCCTTGTATATGTAGATGTAATGTGGTTGCTATGGCTAAAAGTTCCATTTCATTTGGGTTTTCATCTTCAGCTATTGTTACTAGCGGTTGAGAAAAGTTTTGATTCTCGGATGAAATTTCGTTAGATACCGTTTTTTTTGTTCTTTTTGAAATATATAGTAAAACAACGGCAAGTACTATAATACCTAAAATGATGGGGATATTCATATTTCCTTTGCTTCCGGTTTCTGTTTCCGTATCGGTAGTAACAGATAAGTTTGCAGTAGTTGAACCATTACAACTATCCGTAGTATGGTTTGTGATACTTGATATCGATTCATCGTTTTGAAGTTGATTTTGTGCTTTTATTTGAATAGGAATGGTAAAAAGCAATAAAATAATAACCAAAAAATGTTTTCTCATTTAAATAACAATTTGTAATTAAGAAAAATATAATTATATATTTTATATTCTTTAAAGGCGCAAAGGTAATAAATTATTTAATATAAATGTAGTTTCGTTGAAGTAAAATAAAAAATTAAACAAGACCTGCGAAACCCATAAAAGCAAGGGATAATATGCCTGCCGTGATCAATGCGATAGGGGATCCTTTCATGGCTTTGGGGATGTTTGCCAATTCCATTTGTTCGCGTAAGCCTGCAAAAATAATTAAGGCTAATCCATATCCCAAAGCTGTGGCTATTGTAAAGACTAAACCTCCCACTAAATTATAATTCTGTTGTATAACCATAATAGCAACTCCCAATACAGCACAGTTGGTAGTAATTAAGGGTAAAAACACGCCTAAAGCTTGGTAAAGAGGGGGTGCAATTTTCTTTAGTATGATTTCAACCATTTGAACTAAAGCCGCTATCACTAAAATAAAAGAAATGGTTTGTAGAAATCCTAACCCAAATGGATTTAGTAAATATTCTTGTATGATAAAAGTTACAAAAGTGGCTAATGTCATGACGAAAACCACTGCTCCCGACATTCCTACGGCCGTACTAATTTTGTTGGATACACCCAAAAACGGACATATACCGAGAAATTGTGCTAAAACAATATTGTTGACTAAAATGGCTCCGATAATAATGATGATAAATTCCATATCTGTATTATTTTAAGCGGTTTTTTTTAAAGAGTTGATAATTCCGATGATAAGGCCTAAGGCAAGAAATGCTCCCGGTGCTAACACAAAAACCAATATGCCGTCGGTAGGGATAAGTTTTAATCCGAAGATAGAATAGGCTCCAAACAATTCTCGTGTTGCTCCCAATAATGTGAGTGCTAATGTAAATCCTAGTCCCATGCCTAAACCATCTATGAATGATGAAAATACATTGTTTTTAGAGGCAAATGCTTCTGCTCTGCCTAGTATGATACAGTTAACAACAATCAACGGTATAAATAATCCTAAACTGGCATATAACGACGGAACATATGCTTCCATAACCATTTGGACAATGGTAACTAAAGATGCAATGACTACAATAAATGCGGGAATACGCACTTTATCGGGAATTAATGTTTTAAGTAATGAAATGATTACGTTTGATAAACTTAATACAAACAGTGTGGCTAATCCCATTCCTAATCCATTGATTGCTGATGTTGTAACTCCCAAAGTTGGACACATTCCCAGCAACAACACAAAAACAGGGTTTTCTTTTATTAATCCTTTGGTGAAATTTTGTAATTGATTCATCTTTTCTTACCTTAATTATTTGTTATTTATCAACACAATTAGTGTTTGTTGTATCTGTTGTGGCATGAGAGCTAAATGCAGCTTTATAAGCAGTATTCATGGCATCGCAATAAGCTCTGGAGCTTATGGTAGCTGCCGTAATGGCATCCACGTCGCCACCGTCTTTTTTAACGGTGAGATTATAGGTTTGTGGATTTTTCCCTTCAAATTGATCTTTAAAGGGACTTTCAGCCATTTTTGTCCCTAATCCCGGTGTTTCGGCATGAGTAAGTACTTGTACTTTATAAATATTGCCTTCGGTGGTGAATCCGGCCATTAGCGTGATTTTTCCTGAAAACCCTTTGTTTGTAAATGTTTCAACGGCAACTCCGACTTTTTGTCCGTCTTTATAAGCATGAAATAGTGTGAGTGAATCGGCATCGGTTTCTTTTCGAAAAGAGCTTTCCTTCTTTTCTTGTTCAATAGGGATTTTTTCTTCTTGAATCTTATCGAAAGGAGGCAATACTTCCTTAATGGCATTTTGCTGCTTTTGCAGTTGCGATTGTTCGATGGGTGCTTTGGTAAATCCATACACTGTTGCTAAAGCGAATGCTGCTACTACGCTTATGATTAATAAGACGAATAACATATTTTTGAAACTTGATTCTATTTTAGCCATATTGCTATATGTTTTAGTTCTGTGTTAAGCTTTTATTTTTTGTGATCCGAACCGTTTAGGTTTAAATCCTTTATTAATTAATGGTACAAATGCATTCATGATTAAAATGGCAAAAGATACACCTTCGGGATAAGAACCTGCCACACGGATAATAATGGTTAATAGCCCGCAACCTACGCCAAAAATGATTTTTCCCCAATTGCTCATAGGCGACGTAACCATATCGGTAGCCATAAAAACAGCTCCTAACAATAATCCGCCGGATAATATATGATAGGATGGGGGGATATATAATCCCGGATTTATCCAATGCATCATTGCTGCAAATATAAAAGCCGTTCCAATGAATGCAACTGGTATATGCCATGATATTACTTTTCGTATCAACATAAATATACCGCCGGCGATGATAGCCAAAGCAGCCACTTCACCCAAAGATCCTCCACGTTCACCCAGCAACATTTGGGCATAAGAGGGTAATGTTTCCATAAGTTGGGATACGTCGTGCCCTTGTGCCAATCCGCTTTTGATTATTCCCAAGGGGGTTGCTCCTGTAGTTGCATCGGAAAGAGTGGTGGCTTGGGTAAACCAATGATGTGGTTTTGGCCAAGTGGTCATTTGTTGAGGAAATGAAATCAACAGAAATACACGTCCTACCAAAGCGGGATTGAAAAGATTGTTTCCTAAACCTCCATACACCATTTTGCCTAAGCCTATGGCTACCAATGCGCCTATAATAACTATCCACCAAGGCAAATTGCTCGGCAGGTTAAAAGCCAACAATATGCCGGTTATAATGGCCGAACCGTCGGTTATAGTTGGTGTAATCTTTAATAGGTATTTCTGAATGATCCATTCGAAAAAAACACAGGATACAACAGCGACTAAGGTAAGCACGATTGCTTGTAATCCGAAGAATAAAAAGGAAAATATCATGGTCGGGACTAATGCAATTATGACAGTCCACATGATTTTTTTTACCGATTCTTCGGTGTGAACGTGAGGTGATCCTGAAACTTGTAATAATGCCATATTTTTATTTTCTTATTGTTCTACAATTTTATTTTGTATTGCGTGCACGTATCATTGCACCGGTTTTATTTTTGCCTAAACGGATATGGTCCAATAAAGGACGAGATGAGGGGCAGGAAAATTGGCAGCATCCGCATTCGATGCAATCCATTACATGTTCTTTTTCCATATCTTCCCATCGTGAAGCTTCCGATAGGGGTGCTAACAAATAAGGTTCTAATCCCATAGGGCAGGCATCCACACATTTACCGCAACGGATGCAATTAATGCTTTCTTTGCGTTTCCCTTCTTTATTATTAATAACTAATAAGCATGAAAAGCCTTTGGTTGTAAAAGCATCCATATTAGCAATGGCTTTTCCCATCATGGGTCCGCCGGAAATGAGTTTTTCGGTATCTTCGGGCAATCCGCCATTGACTTCGATAATGTTTCGAATCGGTGTGCCTAATCGTACTAAATAGTTTTTAGGTGTCTTGACCGATTTGCCGGTATAGGACATATAGTTGGAAATTAAAGGCTTGTTCTTTTGAACGGCTTCGTAAACAGCCAATGCCGTACACACATTATTTACGATGCAACCCACATCAATGGGAAGTTTGCCGGAAGGAATTTCGCGTCCGGTTATGGATTTTATCAATTGTTTTTCGGCTCCTTGCGGATATTTTGTTTGTAATGTATGGATTTCTACTCCTTGAAAGTTTTTTGCTGTTTGTGTTAATTTCTCAATAGCTTCGGATTTGTTGTGTTCCACTCCGATATGTACAGTGGATAATTGTAAGGCATTGCGCAAAATACAGGCACCAATGATAAATTCTTCGGTACGTTCGAGCATAACCCTGTTGTCGATAGAGATATACGGTTCACATTCGGCGGCATTGATTAACATGTATTCTGCTTTTTTCCCTTGGGGAATTAAAAACTTTACATGGGTAGGGAAACAAGCACCGCCTAAACCTACGATACCTTTTTCTTTAATCTTTTCGATAATCTCTGCCGGCGTTAATTTAATTTCTCTTTTTATATCCGGCGTAATGTCAATGTCTTCTTCCCATTCATCGCCTTCCACATCAATAACAATGGCCATTTTTTTATAACCTGATATGTCACAGATAGGTTCAATTTTATTGATAGTTCCCGAATAGGGGGAATGTAAATTGGCGGAAATAAATGCATCTCCTTTGGCTATTAATTGACCCACTTTCACTTTGTCACCTTTAGCCACCACAACAGTCGAAGGAGCTCCCAAGTGTTGGGTAGTATATAGTACGGCTTGTGAAGGTAAAGGAATCGTTTCAATCTTTGATGAATGTGCAAATTTATTATTTTCGGGATGAATACCACCTATTCTAAACGTTTTCACACTATTGAGATTTAATATAAAAATTATTTTGAGCTTGCAAAGGTATCATTTTTTTATGATATCGTCCGATAAATTCAAAAAAATCTTTTATAAATTAAATAAAATCCAGAATGTCAATAAATTTATCTTTTTAATATTTGCACTTCACTATTTGATAAAAAAATGAAAAAATCCGTACAATCGTTTACGTGATTTTATTTCTTTAAATATCAATTGATAAGGAAAAATCAATAAGATGATTTTTCCATAACAAATGTTACTTCCTTTTCGGCAATTCGGTGTATGATCAGTTGGGTTTCGTTTTTTTTATAATCGTCGAGTGTTATTTTTAGGGTTTTATTTTGAGGTTTGAATGTCCCGCCGTGTTTTTCTCCGTCTATATCTTCTACATTAATTATATATGTAAATGCCCTTGCCGAATCGAGGGTATAAATTCTTTCGAACTTGCCTGAACCGAAAGGTGAACGGAACTGATCGGATGTGTTTTTTTCTTGGTTTTCAATGGTAACAAGCAAACTGTCGATAGGATTTCCTTGGGTATCGGTAATAGAGCCTATAATTTTGATGTTCGCATACCCTTCTTCTTTTTTGCACGCGTTGAAAGTTAGAAGGATTACAAGGAAGCTTAAGGCTATGTTTGGGAGGAATAATCGTTGTTTATTTATCATATTATTTCATTGATTTTAAAAGGTTATACATTTCTTGGCGAAAGGATGCTTTTTCGTATAAAATATTATAAACGGTGTCGATAATGGGTGTATCAATTTTGTATTTCATGTTGATTTCATGTATACAACGACAAGCATAATAACCTTCGGCCACCATTTTCATTTCCAATTGAGCCGTACGTATGGAATATCCTTGTCCGATCATAACGCCGAAAGCACGGTTACGGCTATGCTGGGAATAGGTGGTAACCAAGAAGTCGCCTAAGTAAGGTGCTGTGAAAAAGTTACGGTCTTTATCGGGATGTATGGATGAAATGAAATGTGTCATTTCATTAATACAATTCGTGTTAAACAAAGCCAAAAGATTATCACCGGCACCCATTCCCCTGAAAATACCGGCGGCTAAGGCATAAATGTTTTTTAATACAATCGAGAATTCTATACCGAAAATATCGTCCGACACATTGGTCTGTACATAATCACATCTAAAAAAATCAGCTATCTCTGTTGCTAATTCCGGATTTAATGAGGCGGAAGTTAAAAAGGTTGTTTTACGCCAAGCTATTTCTTCTGCATGCGAAGGGCCGCTTATAATCCCTAATTGATCCGGCACAACATGATAATGATTCATAAGATAATCGGTGATAAATTCCATGCGTTCGGGAACAATCCCTTTTATTGCTGATATAATGCTTTTGTTTTCTAAATGTCTCGGTTCTAATTCCGAAATGGTTCTGTGTAAATAGGCCGATGGTATTACCAATACAATAATGTCGGCTTTCGATACGGTTTTAATCAGGTCGTTCGACACTTTAACGTGTTTTTCGTCAATAGCTACAGAGCTTAAATACATGGAATTACGCCCCGTGTTTTGGACGCTTTCAAGGATTTCGAGTTCTCTTACCCACCAATAAATAGAGGGTAAATTATCAGACAAAATTTTAACAATGGCTGTTGCCCAACTGCCGCTTCCTAATACTGCTACTTTCCGTTTGAATAGATTCATCTTTTTTTTTAGCAAAGAGTTCGGCAAATATAGAATTTTTATGTTTATCTTTCCCTCTTTTTTTAAAATATTTATTTTTACTTCGACTAACATTAAAATGAAAATGAATTATAGTTAATTAGTTTTCAATATTCAGTAAATCTAAATTGCTTTGATGGTTCAAAAATGGAGCAGACCCTGCACTTTCCAAACAAAAAGAGGAATATTTATTATTACTTATAAAGTAAAATCGGATATTTTATGTATTTTTCCTCTAAAAATAAAGAACGTATTAAACCTATTTAATTTTCACAACGCCTTAGGTTGAGCGATTTTC
>MWCE01000251.1 GCA_002069895.1 Bacteroidetes bacterium ADurb.Bin234
CTACAACCGGATGGTCGGAAGTTACATTACAAACACCCTTTGTGTTAACACCCGGAAAAAATTTATTGATTTATTGGGAAAACAGAGACGGAAACTATGTTTCTCCTTATAGTGAATTTTATTATACTACCACATCTAACTATATGACACTTTATGATTATGATGATGGCACCTTCCCTACTTATTCAACTCCTTATAATGGAGGATTAAGTTATGCACGTGCCAATGCCCGCTTTTATTTAACAGCTATGGGAGGAAATGATTCCAACAGCGTGGCTATGCATAACATTGATAGTCCACTGGATACTGTTTTTGCCGATCCTGTGAATCAGTTGCCTGTTGTTGTTACCATTAAAAATAAAGGAATAGCTTTTTTGGATTCTTGTTATATTAATTGGACTTTAAATGGTGTTGTTCAAACTCCCGTTATATGGAGAGGCCATTTGCCCGAAGATTTTAATGCGCAGGACACCATTGGATATTATTCCCCTAAAGCCGGAGGATTCGATACCTTGGTTATATGGACAAACTATCCTAACGGTGCTTATGATTCAACCACTTTTGATGATACGTTGAGCATAATTAGTTATGGTCAATCAGGATTGAACATGGCTTTTGTTTCAAATATTCCTGATACGGTCTTCAATACAGGACCTTTTGCAGTGAAAGCTTTGATATCATCCCGCACGACAACACCTGTGCCTACCCCGATTAATTTGTATGTGAAATACACTTATAATGCTGTTAATACTTATGATACAATAATAATGACTTATCTTGGTAATGATACTTTCAGTGCCGTAATTCCTCAGCATATGTTCGGAACGGATGTGCATTATGCAATTTACGTCAATGATTCTTTTGGAAATATAGTTTCACTTCAAGATAATTTTTATATCAAACGTTTATCGGGAGGAGGTGTAACGGGATATGTAATTGTTGGTAACGGCACAAATTATGATAGTTATCTTCCGATGAACAGATATTATGATTACAGTTGGTCGCGTATGTTATATTTATCATCGGAAATTAATCCTGCATCGGGGGGAGGCTTAATAACCAAATTAGCTTGGCAAGTGGCATCAACTAGCACAAGTGCAACAAATCAAACTTGTTATTTTCAAGAAGTAACAAATAATACAATATCAAGTTCAGCTTATATAAATCCTGTTACGGCAGGAGCTACTTTGGTATGGTCGGGAACCTATAATCTTTCTACAACCGGATGGTCGGAAATAACATTACAAACACCTTTTGTGTTAACACCCGGAAAGAATTTATTGATTTATTGGGAAAACAGAGACGGAAACTATGTTTCTCCTTATAGTGAATTTTATTATACTACCACTCCCAATATTATGTCGGTTCATGATTATGATGATGGCACCTTCCCTACTTATTCAACCCCTTATAATGGAGGATTAAGTTATGATCGTGCCAATGCACGTTTCTATATAGGCTCACTTGGTACTGACGATTCCAATAGCGTTGCTATGCTTAATATTAATAATCCTACATTAGGTACTATGGGAGGTTCCCAAGCGGTTAATGTTACCATAAAAAATAAAGGAATTAAATATTTGGATTCATGTTATCTTAATTGGACCCTTAATGGAGTGTTACAAACACGGGTTGTTTACAGGGGTCATTTACCGGAAGATTTTAATGATACCATTACATTGGGTTATTATAATCAACGTTATTTGAATAACGACACCATCGTGGTATGGGTAAGTATGCCTAACGGACTGATAGATTCGGTAATGAATGACGATACTTTAGAGATAATTTCTTATGGTTGTTATGGTCCTCTAAGTGGTGATTTTATTATCGGCAATAGAGCCGGTGCCGATGCGGCAAGCATTATGGAAGCCTATTATGTCGGTTCTCGATGTGGCGTTAATGGGAATATAACATTGAAATTACAAAATGGGGTATATGTCGAAAATGTTATTTTAGATGATTTGGCAAGTCTTTTAGGTAACTATACATTAACCATTACCTCTTTGAGTGGAAACAAAGACAGTGTTATTCTTCGTCCGCTTTCGGGAAATGCATTGAGTTTGAATAATGCTGCAAACGTGAATATCAATAATATAACTTTCGATGTTGTTGCCGGTGATTATGCCGTAGAGATAACAGGAAATGCCAAGGATATACATTTTAATCATTGTAATTTCTATGCAAATCCTGATTCAATAAGTGCTATGCACGGAGGTATTTATCAAATTTCAACTACCGGTAATATAGTTTCGGATTTAAGTGTTAAAAATTCAACTTTTAACGGGGGTTATTTTGGCATTGTGTTATTAAATGAAAGTGCGTCTATAGCGCAAAATGTAAGGGTTGATAGTAATATTTTTACCAACCAATATTATTTCAGTATTTATTATTACTTCGCCAATGCTATCAGCACGTCTTATAATACCATAAGTCCGCGCAGCATTAATTATGGTACAGACTGGTGTGGAATTTATCTGGAAGAAATGCATAATGGAGGTCGGGTGATTGGCAATAAAATATATTCCGATAATTTATCCATTAGTGATTACTTATATGGAATCCTTTCCTATTTTGTCGATTCGGCCATGATAGCTAATAACGAAATAAACTTGTATTCCAATGCTGATTACACCTATGGTATTTATATTGATTATCCTATAGCTGTCGATTTTATTCATAATAGTATTTTAATTACAGGTTCCTCTTTAAATAGCAGGGCTATTTATTGGTATACTTATTCGGACACAACTTATAGTGCCGACATGAAAAATAATTTAATTGTGGCAAACGGAGTTACTCCCTATGCTATTTATTTAGCCGGCACTTACTCGTCGACCTATGCCCAAAATTACGGTATAGATTATAATAATTATTATTCATCCGGCAATTTAGGCTATGTATCGGGAACAAATCAAGCCACCTTGACCAATTGGCGAAATATCGTAACTACCGATGTGAATTCAACCAATCTACTTCCCGATTTTGTTGATTCAACAATAAATCTGAAATTAACATCTTATAACGGTTTAAGTTGTCCTGCTTATCCAGGTGTTTCTACCGATATTGAAGGAAATACACGTTTGGCAACTACTTCAAAAGGTTGTTATGCCGATGCAGTGCAAGGCGATAACGGCAGTTTGGTAGAAGTATTAAATTGGCAACAAACGGCAATGACCGGTGATTCCAGTAATTTGAAAATAGTATTGAAAAATTCCGGTTCCTCAACCATTACGAGCGCTACCATTAATTGGAAGTTTAACAATGTATTACAAACTCCTTTAAATTGGTCGGGAAATTTACTTTCGGGAGAAAAAGATACGCTTAGTTTAGGTAAAGTTATTTATCAAAACGGAGTTAATGATTTAATTGTTTACCTAAGTGCTTTAGGTGCTTTAATCGATGTGGTTAAAACCGATGATACTTTGCGTTATTCGAATTATGCTTGTGCTTCACTTTTGCAAGGTTATTATACGGTAGGTCCAAACGGTGATTTCACGGATTTAGACGATGCATTTAATATTATTAATAAATGTGGAATATCTTCAACGGTAACACTTGCTTTGGCATCGGGTATATATAGTAAACTTAGCTTGCAAAACAGTGTTTTAGGAGCAAATTTAAATCATAGGCTTATCATTACATCCATGGCTGCCAACGCCGATAGTGTTGTTTTTACCGGCGATACGGCTTTGTGGTTAAAGAACGCCTCTTATTTTACATTCAAAGATGTTACCTTCGACGGCAGGTTGGCAACTACTTATACCATACTGTTTACAGGACCTAACAATCATATTGAAATTAACCATTGTAAAATATTATCCAATCCAACTACCACGAGTTCTGTTTATGCTGTTTATAAAGCATCGGGAGGTATTTGTAACCACATTCGTTTTATATCCAATCTTATCGATGGAGGTTATTACGGTATTTATTTTTATGCCGGAACATCGACGAGTGTATATGGCTCACATATAGTGATCGACAGCAATACTATCAGTAATCAATATCGATATGCTACTTATTTGTATTATATCGACTCCTTAAATATATCTTATAATACCGTGCTTTCGAGAACATCTAACACATACACATCCTGGGATGGTATGCGTATAATAAGTAGTAATTTTACTATTCAAGCCAATAGAATCCATCAACAATCCACATCTATCATTTATCCATATTTAGCTTATTTATCTGATGCAAGCCGGTATAATACCTCCGGACGTTCCTTATTTGCCAATAATGAATTAATCGGTTATTCAACTTCCACAAATTATGGGTTGTATTTGTCTTATTCATCGGTAGATGTATATAATAATTCCATATATATGTCCGGAAACGGTGCTGTAAGAAACATCTATGTCTATGGAAGCAGTACATACATTAGCGATTGTAAGAATAATCTTCTTGTGAACACAACTACAAGCGGTTATCCGGTTTATATATCAACAACCGGTACCTATACAGGCGATTATAATAATTTATACGGAGCAAGTAATGTAGGATACTATAATTATTCATCTTATACTAATTTAGTCAACTGGCAGTCGGCAAGTGGTCAGGATGCGCATTCAACAAGCATTAATCCGACTTTTGTTAATGTCAGCACCGATCTTCAATTAACGGATTATAGTTTGTTTGTCGTTCCCCGATTAAATAATGTGCTTTTAGATATTGAAGGGAACAATCGTACTTCCTTCACAACAATGGGAGCCTATTCAACATCGATATTCGACGGTTATAATTTGGAAATATCCAAATTGGTAAGTCCGCAAAATGTGAACGATGTTCAGTGTTTGGGTGATTTTGCCAATGTGAAAGTCATAGTGAAGAACAGCGGGACACAAAATTATTTTTTCAATACTTCTCCCGTAACTTTACATCTTGTTGTGAGTGGTGTCCTTAATTTCCAAAAGGATACTATTATTAATGTAGGCTCCTTATCAAAAGCCGCAAGCGATACTTTTGAGATAACACAATTAATGCCTATACATGTTCCGGGCAACTATCAAATTAACGTATTCTTAAGTTCAAACTTGGATACGATTTACCATGATGATACGCTAAAAACTAATTATATTGTAAACAAAATCGGTTTACCTTATGATGTTGATTTTAGCACAACACCGGTAGAATTTATTTTTAAACAAATTACAGGTACCGTAAATTGGAAAGTAGTTTCCGGTGCGGGTGTTAGTCCCGTTATCGCACCGGTTTACGGAACAGGTCGTCTAGAGTTTGCCTCATCGAGCGGTGTAGGATCAATTTCGCAAGCAATTATTAATGGTATCGATTTAAGAGGGAACGATCATCCGGCTTTGGAATTCTGGTATGCGCACGATGCTTCCTCAAGTAATAATGATTTGGTAGTAGTGAAAGTATCGACCAATGGAGGTGCAAGTTACCAAGACCTTCAAACAGTCAGACGTTATAATTCCGCCTATGTTACTCCGGGATGGGAACATTATGTTATTGATTTAACATCGTTCAATCAAGCTTCTTGTTTGAGTTTAATTTTTGAAGCCTCCAGTTTCGGAGGTGCAAATCAAAGCATTGACAGAATCCGTATTTTTGCCAATAAAGACATTTCAATAAGCTTATTAAATCCGAAGGTACAGAATTTAAAAGCTTGTAATCTCACCAATAATAACTTAGAATTTGTTATCGAGAATTTAACAGCTCAAACAATTGATTTTACTACCGACACCAGCCGACTTTATGTTGAAATTACTGGTGCGGCAAATTTATCCTATACCTTGCCCATAACAGGTCAATTACAAAGTCTTGGTAAAGATACCTTATTAGTAAGTAATCAATTTGATCTATCCACAAATGGGATATATAATATTAAAGCATATATACATGCTGTTGACAGTAATCATAACAATGATACGGTTTATACGTCAATTTTAATCAATCCCGATCTGAGCATAAAAGATTTGACGGGAGTAGATGCCGTGAATTGCAAACGTATTGGCGATAGTGTATACGTAAGTGTTAAAATTGTGAATACGGGAAATCTTGCCGTTGATCAAATTCCACTTCGTTTACAAATAAACGGTGGTAATGATATTACAGAAACTGTTAATCATTATTTAGCATCCGGCGATTCCATTGTTTATGCTTTCACCAAAGCCTATATAGTTCCGACGGTTTCCGATATACAACCTTATTATAACGTAAGATTGAAATCGGAATTACCCTGTGATGTGAATGCTTCAAATAATGAAATAAATCTGTTGGCTTGTGTGAATTTGGACGATATGGTTGATTTAAGCATACAATCCATTAATAAACCTTTACCTTCAGTATGCGATTCGGGATTAAGTGTGATTAAAGTTTCCGTTACTTTAGCCAATTTAGGTGATAATGATATCAGTTCTGCTGCAATAAATGTGAAGGTTGATAGTGCCGGACATGCATGGGCTTCTTTTTCGGAAACTACCGATACCATTATAGCCAAAGGATCATTAGTACATGTTTGCACTAATACCTATGTTGTTCCTAATTTTAGCGGAAATTATACCGTTAATGTATACCTTGACTCTATCACAGCCGATGAGAAATTGTCTAACGATACGGCCACTGTTACCGCTTGTGCTATTTATAAGAATATAGTTGGTATTGATTTAATAAATAAGATTGATTGGAGCTTGGGTCAAAATATTCCCAATCCCGTAACAACCATTACTCAAATCCCTTATTCAATACCTCAGCAAGGAAGTCTAAACTTTAGTGTGATGACTATCACAGGACAAGTTTTATATGCCAAAACAATTCAATCCATGGCAGGGGATTATTCGATTACATTCGATACTCAATCTTTGGCTGACGGTATTTACTATTACAGTATGGAATACGAAGGACAACGTATAGTCAGGAAAATGACAATACAACGATAATTAATATCGCATTAATAAAAGAGGGTGCTCATTAACGGGCAGCCTCTTTTTTTGTGCCGAGAAAAGAGTGAAGAGTGAAAAGTGAAGAGTGAAAAGTGATTCAACGCATTGAAAAACTGATAGCTGAAAATTGTGCCGTGTGCCGAGTGCCGTGTGCCGAGTGCCGTGTGCCGAGAAAAAAGGGAAAAGTGAATAGTAAAAAGGGAAAAGTGAGTCAACGCACTGAAAAACTGAGAGCTGATAGCTGACAGCTGACAACTTTTTTACAATTTCCGCTAAAATCGCCCTATTTTTTAGGCAAAACGCTGTTTAACGCATTTTTAGGGGGTATTTTCGGCATTTCATATCTAACCTTTACTATAGCAAGGGAATGGGTAAGTGTGCCTAAAACGGGCTAAAAATCAATTAAAAATTAAAAATTAAGAATTAAAAAATGGTACACATATGACGCGGATGCAAGGGATTTTCACGGATTATTATTTTGTTGTCAGTTTTCAGTTTTTCAATGCGTTGTCTCACTTTTAACTTTTAACTTTTCACTTTTTAACTCTTTTCCCTTTTACCTTTTCCCTTTTACCTTTTTCTAAACTGTCGAGAACGCAGAGGGTTAAGGCGGAACCCCGCAGGGGTGATATTA
>MWCE01000252.1 GCA_002069895.1 Bacteroidetes bacterium ADurb.Bin234
ATTTAACGAAGTTAAAAACGAGTTAATTAGATTTAAATGGTATCCTAAATTCAACAATGCCGAAGAATTGAAAGGGAATCTTGAATGGTACGAAACCAATATTCCTGCGATAGTAAAAGTTGAGAATAAAATAGCATATAGTTTTATGCCTTCGGAAATGGTCGAATACATTAAATCCTTGCCGGAATTTAATAAAAAAATATGGGAAGAAATAATCGGATAATTTGTAAAATCATGAAAATATTGAAAGTTGAAACTTATCGCGAGTTTGTTTGCGAAGTTGCAAAAGCTATCGAAACAGGCAAAGATAAAGACGTGGTTTTTATTGAAAATTTCCCTTTTGGAGTGCAAAAAAAGCACGAATTTATAAACGGCGATGTAAATGTTTATTTCCGCTATCCTTTTGAAAAATGGGTCGAAGAATCAAACGACGATGTATTAGACGACATTCACGAAGAAATAAGCGAATTGTCAATGCCGCCTGAAAAGGAATACGAACCGGAACTAAATTTTTAAATAATAAATAAAATAAAGAATGGAAACATCAATTACATTAGTCCAGAATCCTATTATCAAACACAATTTAGAGTTAATAGGCAAGTCAATCACTAAAAAAATAAGTGAGTTGAACTTAAAAAATCAGGTAGCAACCGAAGACACGGTTAAAACACTCAAAGAAATTAGAGCTGAATTAAACAAAGAATTAAAAGAATACGAGTTACAGCGGAAAGCTATCAAGGATGATGTCATGAATCCTTATTTAGAATTCGAGAAAGTATTTAAAGAACAAATTACGGATAAGTTTAAGGATGCCGATGAAACGCTTAAAGACACTATAAATAGTTTTGAATTAAGCGTTAAAACAGAAAAGCGGAACTCCCTGAAAACTTATTTTGAAGAAATATGCAAAGTTGAAAAAATCGATTGGTTAAGTTTTGATTCTCTTAACCTTGACATTAACCTTTCAACAACAGAAAAAAAATACAAAGAACAAATAATTGAAAAAGTAAATTCCGTTATTGATGATTTAAAATTAATCAACACAGAGGAATATGCAGTAGAAATATTAGTCGAATACAAAAAGACTTTGAAAGCATCACAAGCTATTCAGGAGGTAAGGAAAAGAAAAGAAGCTGAGAAAATCGAAGAGGAACAAATTAAAATAAGAGTATCTCAACAAAGGCAATCACAACTTATCTCAATAGGATTTAATTTTGATGATATTACCCAGACGTTTAGGCTTAATGATTCTGTCATAAGCGTAAAAGAGATTGAAACCCTCTCAAACGAAGAATGGGTAAAAACCTATGCTTTATTTAAAAATCTGATAGAGATACCCGATGAACCTTTAGAAGCTCCGGTTGCTGAAACTAAAGAAACTGTTAAAACTACAGAGCCTATATATACCGCTAAATTCATTGTAAAAGGAACTTACGATGAATTAAAAAAACTTGGCGACTTCTTAAAATCTAATAATTATAATTATAAAAATATTAAATAATGGTAACACAAGAATTAACTAAGCCTAAAAAGAAGGTAGATGTATTAACAGGGATGCTATCAGCTCCCTCTGTAATGAAACAATTTGAAAATGCTCTTGGTAAGAGCGCAAATGCTTTTCTTGCTTCGGTTATAGACTTGTTTAACGGCGATACAGGATTACAAGAATGCGAGCCGAGTATGGTCGTTAAAGAAGCATTAAAAGCAGCCGTATTAAAACTGCCAATCAATAAGAGTTTAGGCTTTGCTTATATCATTGCTTTCAACAACTCCGTAAAAGTAAATGGGAAGTGGGATAAAGTAAAAACTCCCACCTTCCAATTAGGCTACAAAGGCTACATTCAGTTAGCCATGAGAACCGGACAATACCGAACTATCAACGCTGATGTAGTATATGAAGGCGAACTACAAAAACTTAATAAATTAACAGGAGAAATCGCTTTTGACGGCGAAAAAACAAGCGACAAGGTAATAGGATATTTTTGTTATTTCGAGCTATTAAATGGATTTAGCAAGACTTTGTATATGTCTGTTGAAAATATTGCCAACCATGCTAAAAGATACAGCAAAGGACTTGACAAGGAAATATCCGTTGAAAATCTGATTAAACTTGCAAACATGCCATTTAATCCTGATTCAAAAGCGGTCGGTTGGAGTGGTAATTTTCATGGTATGGCTATTAAAACTGTCATTAGGTTACTTCTAAGCAAATACGGTTATTTGTCAATTGAAATGCAGGAAGCTATCGCAAATGAGGATGAAGCGACAGCAAGCGAAGGATTCCGTTTTGAAGAAGCAGAAATCATTCCACAAACAGAACCGCAAACAGAACATGAAACGCAAGAACAGCCGGAAGTACAACCCGAACCACAAGAAGAATCACAAGAAGAATCACAACAAACAATGAAACTTTAATGTACAAAGTAATTACATCGGGTAGTAGTGGAAATGCCGTAATTTACCATAAAACAATCTTAGTAGATTGCGGTGTTCCTTTTTCCAAAATCAAACCATTTTTAAAAGGTTTGCAATTGGTTTTGATAAGTCATTGTCATAAAGACCACATGAATATTAGAACAATAAAAAAAATGGCTTTTGAAAAACCATCCTTACGTTTTGGAATTGGGGAATATTTACTGCCACATTTTGAAGGTATAAAGAACATAGATATACTTAATTACGGAGTTATTTATAATTATAATTTATTTAGAATAAGTCCGGTTAAACTATACCATGATGTCCCTAATTTCGGATATAGGATTTTTAAAGACAATACAAAAATATTTCATGCGACCGATACAAGAACTCTATCCGGTATAACTGCAGAAGGATATGATTTATATTCTCTCGAAGCAGATTATGATGAGGATAAGGTTTATGATATAATCAAAGAAAAACAAAACAAGGGAGAATTTGCTCATCAAAAAGGAAGTATAAATAGCCATTTGTCTATACAGCAAGCACAGAAGTTTATAATAGAAAATGCAGGAGAAAACTATAAATTTATAACATTACACCAATCAAAAGAATTTTAATATGAAAAATAATTATAGATATTATATTGGAATAGATACAGGAACAAACACCGGATT
>MWCE01000253.1 GCA_002069895.1 Bacteroidetes bacterium ADurb.Bin234
CAATAAGTTTTATTTTTTTCTTTCATGTCGGGTGCCATATCTATAAAACCGTCTAGGGTTTGTGCCCATTTCAAAATAATATAAGGGCGTTTTTTTTCATGGTAAGTAAAAAAACGTTTGTTGAGTTCACGGCATGATTTTTCTAAGACACCTATGGTAACATTACAGGAATTGGCTTTGAGTTTTTCTATTCCTTTTCCTTTTACACAGGGATTTATATCTAAGGTACCGATAACAACACGCGGAATTTTATGTTTAATAATCATATCGACGCAAGGTGGTGTTTTGCCGTAATGACAACAAGGTTCCAAGTTAACGTATAACGTAGAATCTTTAAGCAAAAATTTATCATCAACCGATTCTATGGCATGGACTTCGGCATGAGGGGTTCCTTGTTTGGTGTGGTAGCCTTCGCCTATGATTTTCCCGTTGTGAACAATAACACAACCCACCATTGGATTGGGAGAAACACTTGAACAGGTTTTCTCTGCCAAATCCAAACAGCGCTGCATATAGAATTCATCCAATTGTAAATGCATATTTATTAAGTATGTGTTTTCGCATGCAAAAGTACATAAAATCGTGGTATTACAAGCCGAAATTTATCATTTGCTCAATTCTTTTTAAGAATGAATAATCAGGTGTAGAATAATGTAGTTTAATTGTTTTTTTTGTCTTAGTTTAGATTTTTGTTTTGTGCCGTTTTGTTTTAATTTTCTACCGTGAGCATTCTAATTTTCACCTTAGAAAATTAAAAACTATAAAGAGAAAATTAAATTGCATAAGGTCTCAATTTAGGGAAGTCCCCCTTCTGTGCAAAACAAGGCGTATTGATTTTTTTTTAAGCGTGAAATTGAGGAGATGTCAAAAAAAAATCTTAATTAAAGGTTTTCCCAATATGAAAAGTTCAAATTTGTTATCTTTAAGAAACTAATATTTATTTTTAATTTTTCAGACTATATTATGTTGGTATTTATTTATGGTTGATATTGAATGGTTTTATGTTTTTTGTTTTAATAATACAATGTGAAAGCGAAAAAAATGTATTTTTGCAGGTGAAAATGTGTTTTTCAAACTTAAGATAAAAGAATATTTATAAACAGTATTTATAATAGACATAAATACATCTTGATAATTAATCGATAGAAAGTAATTTATAAGAATAAAAATATATGAAAAGGTTTGCAATAATTTTATGTGGTTGTGGAAATAAAGATGGCTCTGAAATTCATGAAAGCGTTATGACAATGTTAGCGATTGATAAAAAGGGAGCTTTATATGAAATATTTGCTCCTGATATAGAGCAATATCATATTATCAATCACCTCAACGGGAAGGAAATGCAGGAAAAGAGGAATGTTCTGATTGAGTCGGCTCGTATTGCACGTGGAAATATTAAGGAACTTAGTAAATTAAAGGTTAAAGATTTTGATGCCATTGTTTTTCCCGGTGGTTATGGTGTGGCTAAAAACTTATTTACCTATGCTGTTGATGGAATCAAAGCAAAAACACTACCCGATGTAGAAAGAGTAATAAAAGAAGCTCATGCAGCAGCTAAACCTATTGGGGCTTTGTGTATTTCTCCTGTGTTGATTGCAAAAGTGTTGGGAAATATTACCGTAACCATAGGACAAGACAAGAAAACAGCCGATGACATCATGAAAATGGGTGCTAATCACATCAATGCCATTCAAACCGATGTGGTGTCAGATAGGAAGAATAAAATTTTTACTACGCCTTGTTATATGTTGGATGCATCAATAGCCGATATTGCCGAAGGAGCGGAAAATTTAATTGATGCCATGTTACAAGATATGTAATTGATCCTTTATTTTATCAGCCAAACTGCTGGCTCCAATTCGGAAATACTTTTTATTCATCCATTTTTCTCCTAAGGTTTCATATAATATATTAATGTATATAAAGGCTGTTTCAATGTCTTTAATACCTCCTGCTGGTTTAATGCCTATTATTTGCCCGTTGTTTTCATAACGTTTTTTTATAGCTAAGAGCATGGTCTTAAAACTTTCGGGAGTAGCATGTACAGAGGATTTTCCGGTAGAAGTTTTTATGAAATCGGCCCCGGCTTTAATGGCAATTTCGGATGCATTGAAAATATTATCCGTTGTTTCTAACTCTCCGGTTTCCAAAATAACTTTTAAGATTACATTGCCGCAAATGGATTTGATGGTTGCAATTTCATCGTAAACATCGCTATAATTACCAGCTAAAAATTTTCCTCTCGAAATGACCATATCTATTTCATCGGCTCCTTCCGAAATAGCGTATTTCACCTCGTTGATTTTTAAATGGATAGGTAATTGACCGGAAGGAAATCCTCCTGCTACACAAGCGATTTTTATGTCCATATGCTTTAATTGTTTTTTTGCTGTACTGCAAAAGGGAGGGTAAACACAAACAGCTGCCGGCTTAGCATACATTTTTTTTGCTTTTTCACATAATTGAATTATATTTTCATCATTGTCGGTGCCATTTAACGATGTTAAATCCAAGCATTGCAAAGCAAACATTAAGGCTGCTTTATTATCCATTATATTTAAAAAATTGTTTTTCTTTTCTTCCATAGATTGCTTTTTCTTTTGTTGTTTAATTAAAAAGGTGGCTTTTATTACTGAAAGCCACCTTATGGATAGGTATAATTATTAAATGATTTATTTAATAATTTGTATTTTTTTAGTTTGAACACTTTCTCCTTTTTGGATTCTAACGATATACATACCGTTGTTTAAATCGGAAACATTTATTTCTTTGCTGCCGACAACATTGGTGATTTTTTTCACCATTTGTCCGAGGGTATTGTAAATATAAATGTCAGCATTATTAACATTATCCACTATCAGTATGTCTTTTGCGGGATTAGGGTAAATATTTGTTTCAATAGCTTGTATTTCATTGATATTGGTTCTTTTAACAGTGAAAGATGCACACAATGAATCGTTATAAACAGCTTCAACACCGGATCGAAATGCTTTGGTTATATCAAAACACCAAGTGTTATTGTCTTTAAAAAAGGAAACAGGATATTGTAAACCTGATAAATTTATAAATCCCAATGAATCGGTTTCGAGAGATTCATTTAATGTATATTTAATGTTAACAGATGTTTCTCCTTGAATGATTAGTTGCAAATGAAGAGAATCTCCTTGGTTTAAAATATCACCGGTGTTTTGATAAATAACGCCTAAACGAAATGTTACGTTACCTGTTACATTTCCAGGGATAGTTAATTGGAGTCCATCTAAATTCATTAATTGATCTTGACTATTGATAAAACCGATACCAACTACTTTTTGCGCATTAGCAAATGAGAAACTGAAAGCTATTAAAAAGAATAAAACAAGTTTTTTCATACAATATTTATTAAAAATTATTAAATGTGTTAATTATTGATGGTGCAAAGGTATCAATTATATAAATATAAAATGATTGTTTTATTAAAATATTTATTTTTTTTGTGTGATAAATAAATAGGGATAATTTATATATGTTTTTTTAATGAAAATTCGTTATAGTTGTAAAAAAAACATTTATGACGAAAGAAGATGTTAATTATATGCAAATAGCTTTACAAGAAGCTGAAAAAGCTTTGGAAAAAGATGAAATTCCTATAGGAGCAATTATCGTATGCAATAACAAAATAATAGCTAAAGCGCATAATCTTTCCGAAACATTATGCGATTCAAGTGCACATGCAGAAATGCAAGCCTTTACGGCAGCATCGCTGTATTTGAAAAGTAAATATTTAAAAAATTGTACTTTATACGTTACCTTAGAACCTTGTGTGATGTGTTCGGGTGCTGCTTATTGGGCACAAATCGATAATATTGTTTTCGGAGCTTTTGATAAAAAATTTGCTCATATTGATAAAAAAGCATTATTACATCCCTCTACTATGATTAAAGGTGGGGTTTTGGAAAAAGAATGCAGTGAAATGCTTAGTCTTTTCTTTCAACGTAAACGCTAAAAGCATTGCAGAACAGTGTGTTTGTTTATATCTGTTTTTTTTAGAAATCAGCCATTTTAAAATCTCCTTGACTATACTTTTTTTTATAATTTTGCATGCGTATTTCCCCGTGGAAATACATGTGTTTAGAAAAATCAATATATTATAAAACATTTTAAATTGTTAGGATAATGAGTATAACAAAATTAGACCAAATGGTGGCATTGGTGAAAACCAAACCAAAAAAACGTTTAGTGGCTGCTTATGCCAATGATGCACATACAATTGAAGCGATTTATCACGCTATTGAACAAAATATTGTTGATGCTACTTTGGTTGGTGATAAAACTATAATTAAAGAAGTTTGCAGTCAGTTACATTTTGATGTATCGAAGTTTAACATGGAACATGAACCGGATGAAATAAAAGCCGGTTCCAAAGCGGTACAATTAATTAATGAAGGGAAAGGTGATATTTTAATGAAGGGATTGCTTAGTACCGATAAATACATGCGAGCCATCCTTAACAAAGAACATGGATTGATGCCGGGGCCCAAAGCCGTTTTATCGCATGCTACGGTTATTGAAACGCCTACTTATTCCAAGTTAATTGTTTGTGGTGATGTAGCTGTTATTCCGGCACCGGATCTGAATCAAAAGATAGCTATTACAAATTATTTGATAAAAATAGCACAAGCTCTTGAAATTCAAAAACCGAAATTAGCTTTATTGGCAGCGACCGAGCAAATGTTGGCCGGTATGCCCGCTTGTGTTGATGCTGCTTTGATAGCTAAAATGGCTGATAGGGGTCAAATAAAGGGTGCTTTTGTGGATGGTCCTTTCGGATTGGATGTGGCAATTGATAAAGAAAGCGCAGAAATTAAGAAACTAAATAGTCCTGTTGCCGGTGATGCCGATTGTTTGGTATTCCCCAATATAGAATCGGGGAATGTTTTCTATAAAACATGCACCAAATTAGCCGGTGGCGAATTGGCGGCAATGGTTTGCGGAGCTAAAGTCCCTTGTATTCTTACTTCACGCGGTGATTCAGCTAAATCGAAGAATTATTCCATCGCACTGGCTGCTTTAATGGCAAAATAAATAATTAGGAGTTGTTTTGTAGAAAACGACTCCTTTTTAAATAATCATTATGGTTATAGTAACTTACAATGTTAATGGTATAAGAGCGGCGGTTTCTAAGGGTTTTATCGATTGGTTAAGCGAAGTGAATCCCGATGTGGTTTGCTTACAGGAAACAAAAGCCCAACAGGATCAGATTCCTATTTTGGAATTTAAACAGTTAGGATATAATTCCTATATTTTCTCGGCCGAAAGAAAAGGTTATAGCGGGGTGGCTATTTTAACAAAAAAGCAACCTGATAATGTTGTTTATGGAATGAATATTCCTGCATATGACAAAGAAGGCAGATTTATTCGTGTAGATTACGGCGACTTATCCGTTGTGAGCGTGTATCATCCTTCGGGAAGTAGCGGTGATGAACGACAAGCTTTTAAAATGCAATGGTTAAATGATTTTCAGGATTATGTGTTGGAACTTAAAAAATCAAGACCGAATTTGATTCTTTCCGGCGATTATAACATTTGTCATAAACCTATTGATATTCACGATCCTGTTAGGAATGCAACCTCTTCGGGATTCTTACCGGAAGAAAGAGAATGGATTGATGGTTTTATGAAAAAAGGATTTATCGACACCTTTAGGTTTTTTAATACTGAATCACATCAATATACTTGGTGGAGTTATAGAGCTAATGCAAGAGAGAAAAATTTAGGATGGAGAATTGATTATCATTTAGCATCAATGGCCTTAGAACCTAATTTAAAACGGTCAGTTATTTTGCCTTCGGCAAAACATTCCGATCATTGTCCGGTTTTGCTGGAAATAACCGGTTAAAAGGGAAAAATCTTATTTAATTGTTTATGAACAACATCGTTCCATGATGTTCGGATCTCTTAACTTCAATTGATTTTGAATAGTTCAGTAAACTAATAATCGTTTCCCGATATGGACGTGTTTTGATTTTTTCTTTTGATGTGCTTTCTTTTTTGGAAAGTGTAAAATTATTCGACATAGGCTTTTTTAATTAACTATTTCTTAAACGCTGTTGTTTTTTTATTATTGTAATAAATAAAAAAAAGGTTAAATTTATTTTTGAGGTGCTATAAGATTTGCATCTGCAAAGGAAGATTCTCATTTTATGTTTTCTGTTCCTTCCAAATTTGCCTTGCGGATAATGAAGGAAATCGGAAATAAAATTAAACTAAAACAGGGGAAAAACATCCCCACCCCCCGTTTTTTTTATTAATTTAAGAAAAAGGGAAGGAATAAAAGTATTTGGCTGTGTTCTAATATAGACATTGTAAATTAGAACACAGCCTTAAATTTATATCATTTTAAATATTCAAAATGCAAATTAACCATGAAAAATACAATCTTAAATGCCATATTTAGTGTATTTTACAACATGCTGCATACACCCCCCTTGAACCAAGCGTCCTTGCGAAAAATAGTGCCTTGGTTGGAGTTCCAACCAAGCGTGGTTCACGCTCGAACCAAGCGTGGTTCAAAAGCAAACCAAGGCAGTATTTTTTTGAACCTAACTTGGTTCAAGGGGGTCTTATGCCGCATAAATAC
>MWCE01000254.1 GCA_002069895.1 Bacteroidetes bacterium ADurb.Bin234
CCCGCCGAAACCCTGGCAGAATTGGCGGAAGACGAAGATTGGCGTGTAAGAATCAATGCAGCAAGCAACCCCAATACCTCCGCAGAAACATTGGCAGAATTGGCTAAGGACCGAGATTGGTATGTGCGAAGCTATGCAGCAGGAAACCCCAATACGCCCGCAGAAGCCTTGGCAAAATTGGCAAAAGACCGAGATAGGATTGTGCGAAGCAATGCGGCAGACAACCCCAATACCCCAGCCGAAACTCTGGCCGAATTGGCGAAAGACGAAGATATCTATGTGCGATGCAGTGCAGCAAGCAACCCCAATACACCCGCCGAAACCTTAGTGGAATTATCGAAGGACGGCGATTGGAGAGTACGCAGCAGTGCAGCAAGCAACCCCAATACGCCAAAAAAACAATAAAAAGAAAAAATATTTAATAAAATCTTTAATTAATGGAAGCAATTAAAAAAGTAGTCGAAAATTGGAACGAGGATTTAATTCCTTGTTACGAAGACATAGCCGAAAATATTTATAGCGACTTTGGTAAAAGCATTCTAAGTTATGATTTTAATTTACCTTTTGGACAGATTAAACGGATTATTTATGAAATTATGAAAGGCGAAGTCGATGCCGTTACAATTCAGTATATCGACCCTTTCAAAGGGATTAAGGAATGCAAAACTGTGGATGATGAGGATATTTGCCAATTCTACATTGATAAGGCAAATGAATACATCACAGCGTATTTAGAAAAAATGGCACCCATTTGGGACAAAGAAAATGAGGAGTGGAAACAGCAACTGCACCGAATGTGTACAAGTTCAATTTACAGATAAAAATAAGAATTAAAAAACAATAAACATGATTAAGAGTAGCGTTGAAAAATTATCCGATGTAATCGGTTTTGAAATTGGGACATCTGATGATGTCTCACAATCAAATTTATTAAATGGATTTTGTAGAGGATTAAATAATTCTATATTGCAAAAATCTGATTTAGATATGCAATTATGCTATATAGCTGAAAAGTTAGACAAAAACGCCGAAAATCTTTTAATAAATCTATCCGAATTTATTAAGATAAAAAACAAGTAAAGAAAATCGACTAAGTAATAAATAAAAAATAACATTAAGATGAGTAATTTACCAAAAATTAAAGATTTATACAATGACAGCATCGAGCTTGCGAAGTCGGATGCTTTTATGGCGTTGATGAATCAGCCGCCAAAACCGGAATGGGTAAAAGAGCACCCGTTTATTAAAAATTATAAATACATACCTATCGAACGGATTGAATTTCTTTTGAAGACTATTTTTAAAAGATACCGTATTGAAATAACAGGGCAAGGTCAAAGTTTTAATGGCGTATGGGTAACTGTAAGAGTACATTATTTTCATCCGGTGTTTGCCGAATGGGATTACCATGATGGAATCGGGGCGGTTCAACTTCAACTAAGAAGCCAAACGACCGAAGAAAAACAAGCAGGAACAAAAGTAATGTTTTGCCCCGAAAACCTAAGTAATGGAGCAATTTCGATGGCATTTCCGATTGCGAAAACTGTAGCTCTAAAAGATGCCTGCGACCATTTCGGGAAGCTGTTTGGTAGCGATATAAACCGAAAAGATGACATTACATACGGCTTAGACCCCTACCTTATTCCACTCGACGAAAAGCATCCTAATTGGATGAAAATTTGCGAAGCGTTGAAAACAAGAAAAACAACCCTTGAAAAATTAAAAACGATGTACAAAATGGAGCCGGAAACGGAAACATTTTTAACCGAGCTAACATTTTAAGTTATGGAAATAAAAGAATTTAAAATAAGGGCATCGCAAGCGGGTATATTGATGACAAACGCAAGGAAAGCCGACGAGATGAGCAAAACGGCGCAAACATACCTTGAAACGTGGCTAAAAGAACAAATATACGGAGTTCGGAAAGATGTACATTCAAAAGTATTGGATAAAGGCACAAACATGGAAAATCACTCAATTGACAAAGCTATTATGTGGTTAAACTTGCCTTTTATCTATAAGAATGAAACAAATTTTGAAGATGAATATTTCACAGGAACGCCGGATTTGTTGCTTGAAAAACTTGTAATTGACATTAAAACATCATGGGATTGTTTTACCTTTCCTTTATTTGAAACTTCAATCCCTAACATGGATTATTTTTATCAACTGCAAGTCTACATGCACCTAACCGGATTAAAAAAAGCTACACTCTGTTATGTTTTGATAGATACCCCTGAAACCTATAATAACGCTGCAATAACATACAAAGATATAGACCCGCATTACAGAATTAAAACCTTTGATTTTGATTATGACGAAGCGATTATAAAAGAATTGCAACAAAGAGTAATCAAAGCACGTGAATATATTGAATATCTTAAAAAAATAATTCACCAATGAAAAATAATTATAGATATTATATTGGAATAGATACAGGAACAAACACCGGATTTGCGGTTTGGAATTTGATAGACAAACATTTTGTGGCAATTCAAACATATAAAATTGATGAAGCGATGGAGCGTGTTTTATCGTTTCATAACATCATAGGATTAAGCAAAATCTTTGTTCGATTTGAAGATGCAAGGCTTCGTAAGTGGTTTGGAAAAGCAGGACGTGAACAATTGCAAGGGGCGGGAAGTATTAAAAGGGATTGTGTAATTTGGGAAGATTTTTTAACACGCAAAGGAATAGCCTTTGAAGCTGTTGCCCCGAAAAATAACCGTACAAAATTAACAGCCGAAGCATTTAAGAAAATAACAGGTTACGAAGGTAAAACAAGTGAACACGCAAGGGATGCGGCAATGTTGGTATTTAACAGTTAATTTATTT
>MWCE01000255.1 GCA_002069895.1 Bacteroidetes bacterium ADurb.Bin234
TTTACAATGCCATTGCCCCAAATTGTAAAAACTTCTTCTTCTGTACCATCGGTGTTTACTACGGAAATCGCCCTTGAATAGTCCCTATCTACTTTTATTAAAGAGGCTGAACTCCAATCGGTAGTAGCGGTATGATTTATTAAAGAGGCAGCATGCCACGTTTGTGTAGCATTAAAGTGTATAATAAATGCTCCGTTCACGTCTAATTGTCCATGCGGATCAGTAGTGTTGATGCCCACTCTACCATCTGAACCTCTAATAAGTAGTTTGGGGACATCATTTACTTGTAACTCAATATTATGTATGCTTTTCGGTGTACAGTATGTAGGAGAAGTTAAATTAAGATGCAACGCTGAACCCACAATTTTTGGCGAAAAAATTGGCTTGTCGAAAGTATAACCATCTTTGTTTGTAGTAATAATAACGGGGTCACAATCATATTCAACAATCTGTACGTCTGCTGGATTAAAGTGAAAATTAAAGTTATGTAATTCACTCGACAAAATATAGACGTCATCATCCCAATATTGAGCTTTTAAAGGGAATATTCCAATTACTACTGTTACTGCTACTGCGACTAATACTTTTTTGCTTTTTGTTAAAATAAATCTTTTCATTTCTTAAATTTTTTTTACTATGGTTAATAATTTATTTTGCAAATGTAAAAAAAAAGTAATTAGGAAATGATAAAAAATAGAAAGTTATTAACAATATATGTTAATAACTTTCTATATATCTATTTATCAACAGAATTAAATCTATAAATTCAAGGAAAAATGCGTATTTTATTAAAATAAGGCAATATACCCGAAGCTGACCACGCCGGTTTTAAAGCTGATGGGGTTGTCGAATTGTTTGCCCAAGGCATAACTCAACGAAAAAACACCGGCTTTGGTGTCGAAAGCCAAACCCAAGCCAAAGCCAAAAGGAATATCGTTAACATAGCCTCCCGTAGATTTCTTTTCATACCATCCGGCATCGAAAAAGGCATGTACAAAAGAATTTTTATGAAAGATAAAACGTAATTCCGTATTGAGTATGGCATAAGCGGAAGCATAAATGGATTGCTCTATAAATCCGCGCAATGTTTTTAATCCTCCTATGCGGAACAACTCGTTTTCAAACAATTCCGAATTATAAACATAGGCACCTTGCAAACGCAACAAGCATGTCCAGCGTTTGCGTATGGGAACATACAGACTTGCATCTGCATTACCCTCTACTTGCATGGACTGCATATTCATACTGTCGTATAATTCTGAGGGAATATGGGTATTTTCAATGATTGTTCGTTTTCCGATAGCTGCCGTTGCCGATAAAATAAATCCTTTACGGGGATTAAAAACATAATCTACTTTACGGTAAAAGAATTCCAAACCGTAAAGATGTAAATCGAAATCAATCTGATCGGGAAGGCTAACGGCATATTGCAAATGCCGGGTGGCAATTAAGCGGGCGTTGTTGTAGCGATAGTAAAAAGCGAGGTAGTTGCTGCCTTTAAAATAATACTGTAAAGCCGGAGAAAAATTGATGTGCAAATAGGTCGTATCTTTCTTTTGTAAGTAGAAATCAAGGTCCAACCCGAATCGAGAGCGAAACAAGTAAGGAAAAGTGAGTTCGATAGCAAGGTTTTGTGATAATTTGTCGGGGTTTTTCCATTGTAAGGAAATCCTTTCCCCTAAGGTCATAATATTGTTTAAGAGCAAATTGATATTTCCTGTTATCAAAGTTTTACCCGATTTGTCATTAACGGGAACAATTCCAAGAAATCCATCGAATTGATTGGTGTTTCGTTTGTTAAGATAAAGGTATAAAGCGGCTTTATCTTTCCCGAAGGAAATACTTGCCGGCTGAGTTTCTTCCACATAAGGTAGTTCTTGAATCAAATCGGGAATTTGTTTGGCTGTTGATTCTTCATAAGCTTTGCCGAATTTGATATTGAAAAAACCATAAAGAAAACTTTTCGAGAGTTTGGCATTCCCTTTCACAATAATACTATCCCAAGCAATATAATTGTTTTCTTCTACTTGAATCAGAGCTTTGTTCCGATTTGAATCGGGGATTATGTCCTTGCATTCAACTTTGGCAAAAGGATAACCCTTGTTTTCTAAAAACGTCAAGACATCGGAAGCATAGGCAAAAACATCCTGCATGGAAAAAGGAGAAGAAGTTTTTTTTATTTCTTCTTTAAAAACTTCTTGCAAACCCTCCACTTCAATGTGTTGAATCGTCAAAGGATTCCCAATGTATAGATAAGCTTTATAAATGGAAGCATCGTTTATCAAGGTATCGACAGAAAAAGCCGTGTAATGCTCCCGATGAAAACGATCCGTTAGTTTTTGTAAATCTTTTTCGATAGCAATCAATGATTTGTATTTTTTTTTCAGCTTTGTGTTTAGTATAATCTTTTCCACTTCGGGCGAAAGGGAATCATAATGCAATTGCAAGCCGAATTGCGCAAAAAGCGACCAACAGCAAGCAAAAAGTAAAAGAAGAAGAAGATATTTTTTCATCCGAAAACCTATAACGTTTGCTTTTATATAACGCAGTAAGCTTTAAAATCGTATGAAATCCGAAATGACTGATTTGATTGTTATATCAACATCCTACTTATAAATAAATTTTATTAAAAGTAACATCAAACATGATTATATGATTTTTTTTTGTACTTTAGCAAAAATTTTTATATCACACAATTTAGTAACAATTTATTTATTAACAACACTTTTAATTTATTAAAAACATGAACATTTTGCCAAAAAGAATTATTTATTTTGTAATGAGCGGTTTTATGCTCCTAGTCTTAAACAGTTGTAAAGAGAAAACAGCCCCAGTTATTGACGCTTTGAGTTTTAGCAGCTTAAGCGATACGGGTGTTATTTTATCGGTTAACATCAACAATGATGGGAATGAAGATATTACCGAAAGAGGGGTATGCTATGCTACCAATCCCAATCCAACCATTACAAATACTAGGAAAATAGTATCCGGAACTGTCGGCACTATGAGTGTTACTATTTCCGACTTGGTTTCAAGCACGACATATTATGTCAGGGCTTATGCAACAAATAGCAAAGGGACTACTTATAGTAATGAAGTAACTTTTACAACCCATGTTTCCCGAAAATATTTAATGGCTTATTATCCTTTTAACGGAAATGCAAACGATGAAAGCGGAAAAGGCAACAACGGAATCGTTTACGGAGCCGTTTTAAGTTCGGATAAAGATGACAATGCCAACTCAGCTTATTTATTTGATGGAGTAGATGATTTTATTGAAATACAAGCGAATAAAACCATCAATCCCAGTGATGAGATTTCATTAGTTGCTTGGGTTTATCCTACCCTAAACGGCAATAATTTCGATCATATTTTTACAGTGACTTTTAATGCTAACTATCCTCCGTATAGTTCCTATAATGTATGTAAGTTAAACGATAAAATGAGTTTTTGGTTAACAACCGGAGAAACACCGTCAGAAGATGATATTGAGTGTATTAATAATATGATTGCCAATAATTGGTATCATGTGGCATGTACTTATGATGGAAGTACAATGAAATTATATATAAATGGCGGACTAGAGGATAGTAAAGCTAAAACAGGAAAAATTCAATATAAAGACGCTTCATTGAAATTTGGCCATGCCGTAAAAGATCAATTTATGACAGGAAAATTAGATGAGATGAGGATATATAGCAAAGCTCTTACGGAAAAAGAAGTTAAGCAATTATATCAATTCAACGAATAAATATATATATTTTAATGTCAATTATAAAGGATGTTTATTAAAGAACATCCTTTTTATTTAATAATCCTATCGGAATTTTTTGCAATAAAACTCCCCCATCCGTTGTATTTGGAACAAGAATTAAGCGCATTTGATTGAAAATAATGGCAAACGGCAATACCCAATGCATCGGTAGCATCGAGGTATTGAGGAGTATCTTTAATTACAATCAGGCGATATAGCATGGCGGCCATTTGTTCTTTGGAAGCACTGCCTTTGCCGGTGATGGATTGTTTTACTTTTTTGGGTGAATACTCGAATACGGGTATGTTTTTATGCAAAGCAACAGCAATAGCGGTACCTTGGGATCTGCCTAACTTAAGCATGGATTGCACGTTTTTACCGAAAAAGGGAGCTTCAATAGCCATAACATCGGGAAGATGGGTTTCAATTAATTCAAGGGTAAAATCAAAAATTTGCTTCATACGCAGGAGTTGACTGTCCTTATTACTTAATTTTAAGACTCCCATCTTAATCAACTCGATGTGTTTATTGTTAACTTGAATAATCCCGTATCCCATAATGTTGGAACCCGGGTCGATACCTAATATGATTTGGTCGTTTACCTGCATTCGTTTTTTCTGCAAAGGTAATTAAAAGCTGAATATTATTGGGAAAGTATACGATTTTTCTTTTGCTTTTCGTTTACCTAATGTTTTTACTTTTACATTAATATTAATAGTTTCCTATGCAACAAGCTCGTTTGATACTGATAGCCGATCATGCCTTAAACATTAAAGAAAAAGAAACTATCATAACTTTATGCACGGAAAACAATGTAGATTCCCTTTTGCAGGAAGCACTGAACCTACAATCAAATATTGTGAATTATAAAGATCCTGACCAAACGGAAAAAGTAATTTATCAAGGTATAAATAAAAATGGGGATTTGTTGTTTATTGTTAATGAAATAAGCATACGCGTTTCGAAACATCTTATCCAATTCAATTTTCCGTTTTTGTTTAGGGTAATGGTCGATTATATTCCTTTGCGTAATGCCTACTATCGTTTTTTATATTATTATCTCTCTCCTTTTCAAAGCACCCGCTTGATAGAGTTTCCTTCGTTTTGGGAACAGAAATCCTATGAAGTGAAAAACGAATGGCACGGACGTCGTTTAAAGGAATTACAATATAAACTACTGAACGAATCGACTTCTTTTAAACGCAGTCGCTTGAATTTGCAACATTGCTTGGGCGAACCTACTTATGATGTAAGAAGCATTATGGTAAATAAATACAGAATATGGAGAGAAATTAAATATGATGATTTACTTCTCAACTCCGATTTAAATCCTTTACTAACTTAAGCTTTCTTTTTATTGTCGTTTGCTTGTTTAGGTACAAACAAAAATTTCTTTTTATAAGAATAGTATAAACAGAAAATCCCGAGAATAATAAAAGGTATACTGAGCCATTGCCCCATGTTTAAGGTCATACCGACTTCAAAATCAACTTGTTCTTTTTTCACAAATTCGATAAGGAAACGGGCGGTAAAAATAACAATCAGCAAAATGCCTGTGGTACGACCGGCATAGATTTTACCTTTGGTATGTTTGAAATAATACCATACATGAAATAAAAAGAGTGAGAAATAAACAAAAGCTTCATACAACTGGGTAGGATGACGGGGTTCACAACATTCGTCGGTACCTTCCAATTGCGTGAAAATAAAGCCCCAAGGTTTATCGGTAATAACACCTATGATTTCGGAATTCATTAAATTGCCACAACGTACAAATGCAGCGGCAATGGGAACGGCAATCGACATACGGTCTAACAACCAAAGAATATTGATTTTATGTTTATAAGAATAATAAATAACAAATAGAATAATAGCAATCACGCCCCCGTGGCTTGCAAGTCCGGCATAACCGGTAAATTGCCATCCTTGTGGTGTTTGTGTGAAAGGGATAAATATTTCCAAGATATGATTACTGAAATAAGCCCAGTCATAGAAAAGACAATGACCTATACGTAAGCCCACAACGGTCCATAAAATGGTGTAAACGGCAAAACGATCGGTAATATCTTGTGGCAAACCTTCTTTTACCAACATTTTCTGAAATACCAAATAAGCAAGCAGAAATCCACTTGCCAACAATACACCGTACCAACCCACTCTTAAACTTCCCAATTGGAAAAGAATAGGGTCGACATTCCATGTTATATATGTTAACATAATAATTGTGTTTTATTTATTTTGACCATTCTACACCTTCTTTGGTGTCTTTTAATGTAATTCCTATTTTGTTTAAAGCATCGCGTATATTATCGGCCGATGCATAATCTTTGCGTTGTTTGGCTTCACCGCGTAAAGATATGATAATTTGCATCAAATCATCTTCCATGTTCCCGCCGGCTGATTTCTCCTCGCTTATTCTCATTCCTAAAATATTGAATAAGAAAGTATCGAATAAATTTGTTAAACTATTCAAATTTTCTTTTGCCATCAGAGCCTTTGTTGCTTGCGACGTATTGATGATTCGAACGGCTTCGAATAAGTTTGCTATGACCATCGGACTGTTAAAATCGTCGTTCATGGCATCTTTACATTTTTCATACAAGTTATCCGATGCTTTAAGTGTTTCATGATTTATATCCGTTGTATTTGGTTTTAATGTTTTTAGCAAATGATAAGCTTCCATGAGTTTATTCATTCCTTTTTCGGCAGCGATAAGGGCATTGTTCGAGAAATCGAGGGTGCTGCGATAATGAGCTTGCAAAATAAAGAAACGGATTGTCATGGGCGAAAAAGCTTGGGTAAGCATGCTGTGTGTTCCGGTAAAGAATTCGTTTAAGGTAATAAAATTACCGAGTGATTTTCCCATTTTTTGTCCGTTGATGGTAATCATATTGTTATGTATCCAATATCGTACCGATTCCTTGCCGTTGGCAACCACACTTTGACAAACTTCCGATTCATGATGCGGAAATAACAGGTCCATACCTCCTCCGTGAATATCGAATTGTTTGCCAAGATATTTCGTACTCATAGCCGTACATTCAATATGCCATCCCGGGAAACCGATGCTCCAAGGGGATTTCCATTTCATGATGTGTTCGGGTGCTGCTTTTTTCCATAAAGCAAAATCGGCGGGATTACGTTTTTCATCTTGTCCGTCTAAAGTTCTTGAATTGGCAATGAGTTCTTCCAATACCCGACCGGATAATTTGCCGTAACCGAAATCCTTATCGAATTTTTCCACATCGAAATAAACCGATCCGTTCGAAACGTAGGCGTAGTTGTTGTTTAAAATCTGTTTGACCATTTCAATCTGTTCGATGATATGACCGGAGGCACGGGGTTCGATTGAGGGGCGTTCCACATTGAGCGCATCCATAGCAAAGTGATATTTGTCCATATAGAACTGTGCCACTTCCATGGGTTCCAACTGTTCTACTTGTGCTTTCTTTGCTATTTTATCTTCTCCTTCGTCGGCATCGTTTTCAAGATGTCCTACATCGGTTATATTGCGTACATAACGCACCTTGTATCCTAAAAACTTTAAATATCTAAAAATCAAGTCAAATACTATAGCCGGACGAGCATGTCCGAGATGCGGTTCTCCGTAAACGGTGGGACCACAAACATACATACTTACAAAAGGAGAATGTAAAGGAACAAATAATTCTTTTTTTCGATTGATGGTGTTATAAACAGTGATTTTATCGGAAACAAAAGACATGTTTTTATTTTTTCGGAACTTCTATTAAGGTTCCTCTGATTTTCAATGTGACTTTAGGTTGATCAGGGTCGTTGGTAATAATATCGATGGTGCGGTATTGTGAACCGGTTTTATTACTGGTACGGAAGAGTGCATCAACAGGAATGCTTTCGCCGGGAGCCAATTCGGTTTTAATTAATGTGGGGGTTGTGCAACCGCAAGATGTTTTTACTTTACGGATTAATAGATTACTTTTACCTGTGTTTTTAATCGTAAAAGTACATTTTATGTCTTTACCGCTTGTATCGGTGCCGAAATTAAACTCGTCGGTATCATAATAAATATGTGGGGCATTGGCACGTTGTTCGGGTGTCCACACGCTAAAATCATCATAGACTTCGGCTGTTATATAGAATGTTTTCTTCGGACGGTCGGGGTCATTGGTAAACATTTCCATGCGATCCCACACATTTCCCCAATCGTTTTTAACTTTGGCGCTAAATGAAAAGGCCAATATTCCTTCTCCTTTAGGTTCTAATGAAGGGGTAAGATAGGATATTTTGATGCTGGGCGGCAAGGATGAGTAAGTAAAAGTCATCACCGAATCCCATTCGTTATAGAAATTTATGGTATCATAAACCACTTGTTCGCGGTGCATAATATAACGTTTCTGATTGGTTTTATAACGTAAATTACCTTCTTTCATGCCATATTCTTCTTGTTTGGTTTGTGGTTTGGGAACGATATAACCTTTAACCATTAATTCATAATTTACGGGTTTACCGTTTTCTAGAGTTGTAACTTGAATAGGATAAGCAAACATCCCTTTGCGATTTATAGGATCCATATAAACGGTTACGGTTCCTTTGTCGTTGGGTTTAATGCTTGTTTGTTTCCATTCAAAAGATAAACACGGACAAGCGGCAGAACTGACATTACTGATGCTAATGTCGGAAGATGACACATTTGCAAACAGAAATTGACAATTAACTTTTCCACCTACTTCTTGGATATGATAAAATTCATGGGTGGTTTCTACAAATTTAAATCCTTGTGCATAAAAGATGTTTATTATAAAACACAAACAAATACTTAATACAATTTTTTTCATATACGAATCATTTTAAATATAGTTGATAAACGATAAACTCATTCAAATGTTATGAGTTTTTTAATATTTTATCAATATTATTTAAATCTTCTTTAATTTTTTTATCGGTGGCAATAAGATTTTCGATGGCTCTACAAGCGTGAAGGACGGTAGCATGATCTTTATCGCCGCATTTTGCACCAATTTGCGACAGTGACATATCGGTATATTTCTTTGCAAAATACATGGAAGAATGCCTTACGTGTACAATATCGCGTTTTCTTGATTTTGAAAACAATTGATTAACGGGCATATTATAGTAATCACAAACTACTTTTTGTATGAAATCGATCGACATTTCATGCACTGTATTTTGAACGAATTTATCTATCATTTGTTTAGCCAGCTCAACGGTGATTTGTTTTTTGTTTAAGGATGATTGTGCCAATATGGATATAATGGCACCTTCAATTTCACGCACGTTGGTTACGATACGATAAGCTAAATATTCTATCACTTCTTCATCAATATCTTGGATACCGTTGTTATATATTTTACTCCGAATAATTTTAATGCGGGTTTCTTTGTCGGGCACTTGTAAATCGGCTGATAGTCCCCATTTAAAACGGGATAATAAACGTTGTTCAAATCCTGTCATTTCGGAGGGTGATTTGTCGGAAGTGATTACCAATTGTTTGTTTTTCTGATGATAGAAATTAAATATATGGAAAAACACTTCTTGTGTTTTGGGTTTGGCGATAAGGAATTCTATATCGTCGATAATTAAAACGTCTAAGAGATGATAAAAATGGACAAAATCGTTGATGTTGTTCCCTCTCGCCGCTTCGATATATTGCTGAATAAAGGTTTCTGCATTTACGTATAATACGGTTAATTCAGGAAAATGCACTTTGGTTTCCAATCCTATAGCATGAGCTAAGTGTGTTTTTCCCAAACCCACACCTGAATAAATAAACAAAGGATTAAAAGCCGTTTTCCCGGGATTTTGAGCAATGGCATAACCGGCTGCTCTTGCCAATCGATTACAATCACCTTCGATAAAATTATCGAAGTTCAGGTTTTTGTTAAGTTGTGATTTAATGTTTAATTTCTTAATTCCAGGAAGGACAAAAGGATTGGGTATTTGGCGTAATTTCTTATCTTCTTCTACGAAAATCGGATTCTTATCTTGTAATTCAACAGCATTAATGTTTGAAGTGGGAAGCGTTACACTTGATCTTTCACTGTTATCGGTCGAAGATATCGGTATTTTATATTCTAATTTACCATTGGCTCCCAGTACTTTTTTAATCGCTGTTTTTAATAACTCCCAAAAGTTTCCTTCAATAAATTCATGATAAAACATCGAAGGCACTTCAATTGTAAGCACATGATTGTTTAATCCTATGGCTTTAATGGGTGCAAACCACGTTTCGAAACTCTGGAGGGAAATATTCTCCTTGATAATTTTCAAGCACTGATTCCAAATGATTTGACAATCGTTTACTTTTTCTTTCATGTATTAAGTTATTATAAATTAAAATAATAAATTTTAATTTTAATAATCTGTTTATTTCCTTTTTCTTAATTTAATTATTTAACCTCTTAGATTTGAAGTGCATTATTTATATGCATAGGTTCGAAATCTTGTCATGCAAAATTAACATTAAAAAGTGTAAAAAAGTTATGTTCCGCCATTGATTTATTAAAATAAATATGTATAAAATTCCATTTTCAATGACTTATATTTTAAGAGAAAAATTAATTATAATATACAGAATAACAAATATTTATTTATGCTTTAGATGTTGTTTTACGATAGGGTTCATGCAATAATCCACAACAAAGCAAACAGATAAATTTATTTGTTAAAATCAGGTTTTAATTTGTTATAAAAATAAAAGTTTTTTATATTGTTTTTATGAATGACAAACGAACGCTATGGAGCTTGGCAAACAAATTAACGATTTCTTCACTTTTTGAACGTAAAACCTCAAATTCAATTAAACATTTATTTTCTTCATAATCATTTCGTTTGATTGAGACATACTCTTTTTTTAACACTTGCATCACTTCATTCATTAATTCAAAGTCAAAACGAACTTGAAATAGATTATTAATCGTTTTTTCAACGATACAAGCATCTTCAATAGCCATACGAGTGGCGGTTTTATAAGCATTGATCAAACCGCTTACGCCTAATTTTGTTCCTCCGTAATATCGAATAACAACGGCTAATACATTTTTTAAATTAAATGATAGTAATTGTCCGTAAATAGGTTTGCCGGCAGTTCCGGAGGGTTCCCCGTCGTCGTTGATTCGATAGGAAGGTTCTCCTATATGCCCTATAGTATAAGCATAACAATGATGTGTAGCATTATAATGCTCTTTTTTAAGGTCGTGTATAATACTTTTTACATTATCTTCCGAGCGGACAGGGAAAAGCAAAGCGATGAAACGGCTTCCTTTTTCTTTATATTGGGCTTCCGATACTTTTTCAATGGTTTTATAAATATCATCTTGCATTATTATGCTGTTGCATGTTTAGCTTTTAAGGAGCTCCAAATCAAATAAACACACAAAAGAACAAACATCATGATGGCAGCCACATGGAAGAAAGAAGAACCAATATAGGATGCAGGCATACCTAATTCTACACCAATATATTTCAATAAAGCACTTACAACGCCCATAATGGCTCCTCCGGCCATTAAACCGGAAGCAATGAGTGTGCCTTTGTCTTTGCGTAGTTTATTTATCTCGGCATCTTTACTTCTCGAACTAATAATCCATGCAATGAATCCTCCAACCAAAAGAGGTACGTTTAATGCCAGAGGGATAAACATTCCCAGTGAAAATGCAAGGGCCGGAATGCCTATACGATCAAGTATAATGGCTAATATGGCACCGATTATATATAATAACCACGGGGTGTTTCCTCCAAACATCAAGGGTTCGATAATGGCAGCCATGGCATTGGCTTGCGGAGCTACCAATCCGTTTTCTCCATATCCGTAGGTTTCGGATAATATCATGATAACGGCACCTACTGTCAATGCCGATACCATAGTACCGACAAATTTCAAACTTTGTTGTTTAAAAGGCGATGAGCCTATCCAATAACCGATTTTCAAATCGGTAATAAAACCGCCTGCCATCGCCAAAGCAGAGCATACTATACCTCCCACGACCAAAGCCGTTACGATACCGGTGGCTCCTTGAAGGCCTACTGCCGATAAGATAAAAGACGATAATATCAACGTCATCATTGTCATACCCGAAACAGGATTGGTCCCAACGGTGGCTATGGCTGTGGCCGCTACGGTAGTAAACAAAAAAGCAAAAATAAAAACAACGAGAATGCCTATTACTACTTGAACTATATTCATTTGCATCCCGCCAAATAAGAAGAAAATCAACATTAAAACGGCTACACCAAGGAATCCGAAAAGAATAATTTTCATCGAAATGTCTTTTTGGGTACGTAATACCTTGTTTTCAGGATTTTCCTTCGCATCTTTACCGCTTTTAAATGCCATACCGAAAGAGGTTTTAATAACTCCTGCCGATTTGATAACGCCTATTATACCGGCCATGGCTATACCACCAATTCCTATGTAACGAACAAAAGAGGAGAATATAAGTTCCGGTTCCATAGTGCTCATCAAAACACCTTCGGATGTTACACCGAATTGACCTAATAAGGGTACGATAAACCACCATGACAAGAATGAACCGGCACAAATAATAGTTGCATATTTCAAACCGATTAAGAAACCCGTTCCTAATAGTATCGAACTGGCATTCATGTGGAATACAAATTTAAAATCGGTAGCTAATTTGGTACCGAAATCCGCCATGCGGGTTGAAATGTCTTCAGCCCATAATTGAAAGCTGGTCATGCAGAAATCGTAAATGCCTCCAATCAATCCACTTACCAATAATAATTTGGCTTGGTTTCCACCTTTAGCTCCCGATACCAATATTTCTGTGGTAGCGGTTGCTTCGGGAAAAGGATATTTGCCGTGCATATCCGAAACAAAATATTTGCGGAATGGAATGAGAAATAAGATACCTAAGAAACCTCCGAACAAAGAAGCCAGGAATATTTGCATGAAATTCACTTCTATGTGCATGTCGGGATTGGTTTCTTTTAAGATATAAATGGCAGGTAAAGTAAAAATAGCCCCGGCAACGATAACGCCCGAACTTGCTCCTATGGATTGAATAATCACATTTTCGGATAAAGCACTTTTTCGTTTTGCCAGCGTTGACACACCCACGGCGATAATGGCAATAGGTATGGCTGCTTCGAACACTTGTCCGAATCTTAATCCCGAATAAGCCGTGGCTGCCGAAAAAATAATGGCCGTAACAATACCCCAAAACACCGTCCATCCGTTGATTTCCGGGTATTTCTTGTCGCTTAGTAAAATAGGTTTATAGCTTTCTCCTTCTTTTAATTCCGTATAGGCGTTTTCCGGTAGTCCTTTTATTTTTTCTTCTTCTGTTGCTGACATAACAATGAATATTTATTGAATTTCTATTTAATGTTTTTAAGTAGCTTTAATTTCGATTCGATATCTACAATTTCATCTTTTGCTTTGTTGATTTTCTTTTCAAATTCAGCTTTTAACAAGTCCGCATTTTTGGAATTGGCAAAGAATCCGATATTGTTTTCCCAAAGGGCAACATCTTCTTTTAATTTCGATAATTTATTTTGTAAGGTCTTTCTTTCCCTATACAAACCGTCGGAAGCATTATTATCATCCAGTATGTTTTTAATATGCTGTTGATAATTAATGTTTTTAATTTCATCCTGACTGATTTTCAATTTTTCGAAACGTTTGTCAATGGCTGCACGGAATTCTTTCCATAAGCGATCTTTTTCTGATAAGGGGGTATACCCTATATCCATCCATTCGCGTTGAAAAGCTTTTATGATTTGCAGATTTTCTTCTTTCGATTCAACAAAAGGAGCATCTATCACTCTTTGAATCAGTTCTTCTTTCTTAGCCAAATTGGTCTGTTCATGCGATTCGATATTGGCATAATATGTTTGTTTGGCAGCAAAGAATTCATCGCAAGCCTTACGGAATCGTTTCCACAAAATATCTGATTGTTTACGTGTTACCATACCGATTTCTTTCCATTCTTTTTGGAGTTTTAATATCTCATCGGTAGCTTTTTTCCAATCATTTCTTTGTGAAATGGCTTCTGCTTGAATGCAAAGGTTGATTTTTTTATTATAATTATCTAATTGTTCCTCTTTTATTTTATCTACATATTGTTTTTTCGATTCATAAAAGCTGTCTAAAATCGAACGGAAACGATTCCAAATGTCGTCATTGTGTTGTTTAGGAGCAGGACCTATGGTTTTCCATGTTTTTAATAAATCCGACACTTGGGTGCTGGTTTCGTTTATCTGTTTGAAAGAAGTGAAATCAATATTGGTGATTTCTTGTGCACGATTGCATAAAGCTAGTTTTGCCTGATAATTATTTTCTTGATCTTTACTTAAGTTTTCGTAATGGTCGCGCCTTTTTTGATTAATAAGGTCGGAAGCATTCTTGAAACGAACCCAAATTTCTTCTTTCTTATCTTCGGGAACGGTTCCTATTTCTTTCCATTCGTTATGGTATTGTTGCAGTGTGTTAAACGCTTTGAAAACAGAAGGCTCGATCAACAGGGCTTCTGTTTTTTCGCATAACGAAAGTTTTAATTCCAGGTTTTTCTTTAAATCAAGTTCTTTGAGTTCTTTACTGATCTTAACTTTATCGAAAAACTTCTCTACATAAAAATGATAGTTTTGCCATAATTCGGTAATATCGCTTTGGGGCACCGGGCCTATAGCTTTCCATTTTTCTTGAATTTCTTTAAAACTATCATAAATCTTTTTCAAGGATTCATTGGAATCGATTAAGCTTTTTAACTCGTCGAGTAAAGCTTTCTTTTCTTCCAAATTCAGTTGTTTTTGGCGTTCCTGTTCTTCAAGATAGGATTGTTTGTTTTCTTTATATTGATTAAATGCCTTGTTGAAACGATCATCCCAATGTTTCCTTTCGGCCATTTCTTTTTGAATATCCTCTTTCTTCTCTTCTTCTTCTCCTTCGGAAAGGTTTTTTTCAAGTACTTTTTCTTTTTCTTCTTTAATAAGTTTTAAATAACGGATTTTCAACAAAGCAACTTGTTGCTTTATTTTGTTTACGTCGGGATTTTTTACCGTTTCCTCTAAGGTTTCCACCACCTCTTCCTTGCTTAATAAGTCGTAAGAAGCATCATCAAATTCAACTTCTTCTTCTGTTTCATCTTCCGTTTCATCTTCCGTATTTTCTTTGTCTTCGTTATTGTCGGCAGAAGGAACGGACTCGTCGGTTAAGGGTTTGGAATCGGTTTCGTTGCTGACAGGAGAGAGTTGATTTTCATTAGGGGCTTCCGCAACAGTTTCTTCCGCTTTATCTTCTACGATTTCGTTTTGTTCTACCTTATCGGCAGATTCTTCTTCATTGTTTTGTTTCATTTCTTCGTTTTGTTCAACTTCATTTGTTTGTTTTATCCCATTGATATTCTCTGCCTCATTCGTATTTTCTATTTCATCCGTTTGTTTTGTTTCAATGTTTTGTCCTTGGTTATCCGATAAATTTTCAATGGATTGAGAATGTCCCTGCTGCATGTTATCGGCAGCGTTCGCGTTGAGTTGATCTTCCATAAGATTGATGTTTACAGAATTAATAATTAAATTATGAAGTTTAACAATTCTATTATTCTATTATTATATTTTAAAATCAGTTCGCAAAAGTATAAAATATTTCTTAATAATGTATTCCTAATGAATTATTTTTATTTAAGAATAGGAATTAGCTATAGGCCGTTTAATTTCAATGTATATTTTTCAATGTTATTAAGGTAATATGCTAAGGATGTATCTGCTTCCATTTGTAAGGTTAAATGGTATAAATGAGTGTTTTCGGATGTACGACCTATTTTAAAGCCGGCCGAAACAAGCAGAGATATATAATCGGAAATCAAAACGCAATGCTTGGATGCGGCGTTAATGAATATATCGAAACGGGAGGCTTTTATGTATTGTTTTATGTTTTCTTTCGGTCGGCCGAACAGATTAAAATCGGATGAAAAAACCGGTTGAACAAACAAGCTGTTTTTTAGCATCAAAGGACAATTCTTCGAGGGGACATACACCAACAAGCGTATTTTTTTTTGTGAACCTTGATAGGTGTTGATAGTGTTTAGAATTTCAAGTATTTGTTCATCGCTTTCATAACAACATAATACACAAATACTTCCCGCTTGACTTAATAGGGGGATTTTTTCACTTGTATACAAGATTTGTTTTTTAGCGGCTTTAAGTTGTTTTTGAAAATATCTTTTTTGAAAAGTGTTCACGTTCTTATATTTCAATATAAATTTTATACGATTATGAAAGCTCGCAAAAGTATATCAAATTTCTTTAAGATTTGTTAATTGCTTTACGGAATCATATAAAATATTATTTTTTAGCTGATTAAATTTTTAAATAAAATTTACATCAAAACATGAAATGATAATAAAAAAAAATATACTTTTGCACTCACAAAAAATGCGGGAAAAGCACTACAAGAAAAAACATTCCTCCTTAGCTCAGTTGGTTAGAGCATCTGACTGTTAATCAGAGGGTCGCTGGTTCAAGTCCAGCAGGGGGA
>MWCE01000256.1 GCA_002069895.1 Bacteroidetes bacterium ADurb.Bin234
GCAGGGAACACCGATTCGAATTGGAAATATAACTATTATGTGAATCATTACTGGGATAATTGCGATTTTAACGAAACAGCTTTAATCTATACCCCCGTTTTTGCCCCACGTTTGGAAGAATATTACGAGAAAGTAATCATTCCTTCCAGCGACACCATTATTAAATACAGCGATATGCTGATTAAAAAAGCGGAAAACAATCCCGAATTGTTTAAATACATCGTGTGGTATATAAGTTCACGCTACGAACGCAGTAAGTATTTGAATCATGATGCCGTTTTTGTGCATATCGTAAAGAATTATTATGCCAAAGGACGTTGCCCTTGGGTGGACGAAACCGTTTTGGAAAACATGATAAGACGTACCGAAATCCTGGATCGCATCTTAATAGGAAAAACAGCTCCCTTCCTTGTAATGCCCGATACAAACGGTAATTTTCATTCCAATTATGAATTAAATGTGGATTACACCATTATGTGGTTTTGGGATACCGATTGCGGACATTGTAAAACAGCCACTCCGGTTTTAATGGAGTTTTATAATCGTGCCAAAGACAGCTTGAATTTCGATGTTTTTGCCGTTTGCCTAAGCACCGATACAGTGAAATGGAAAAATTATATCAAAGATAAAAAGTTACCTTGGTTAAACGTTGGTAACAATATGGCTAATATTGATTTTCGTGAAGTTTACGACATCAAAAGCTCCCCCCGCATATTTGTGTTAGACAGGGATAAAACCATCATCGTTAAAAATATAGGTGTGGAAGAGTTGGAAGAATTTATTATCAACCATCGTAAAGGTCTTGTTAAATTTTAAATAAGAAGAGAGAAGAAAGAAGCATGGCGAAATTAAGAATTTATAACATCCTAAAAGAAACCGATACTATCGGCATAGGCAATCAAGTGAAAATACAAGGCTGGGTAAGAACAAGACGTGGCAATAATGCCGTCGCTTTTATCGCCCTCAACGACGGTTCATGTATACATAACTTGCAAGTTGTGGCCGACTTGAATCATTTCGACGAAGCCATATTAAAGAAAGTAACCACCGGTGCATGCATTGAAGTAAACGGAAAACTGGTCGAATCCATGGGAAAAGGACAAACAGTCGAAATTCAAGCCGAACAGATCAAGCTATTGGGAGAAGCCGATCCTGAAAAATATCCTTTACAAAAAAAAGGTCATAGCATGGAATTTTTAAGGGAAATTCCGCATCTGCGGCCACGAACCAATTATTTCGGTTGTGTGTTGCGTTTGCGGCATGCCATGGCTATGGCCATACATACTTATTTTAATGAGAAACGCTTCGTGTATATTCATACACCCGTCATTACCGGAGCCGATTGTGAAGGCGCAGGCGAAATGTTTCAAGTAACCACCTTGGATATGCATAATCCTCCCCGTACACCCGAAGGCTGTGTGGATTATCACCGCGATTTCTTCGGGAAATTCACCAGCTTGACCGTCTCCGGACAGTTAAACGGCGAAATGTGTGCCATGGCTTTAGGCAATATCTATACATTCGGACCTACTTTTCGTGCCGAAAATTCAAACACTCCACGCCACTTGGCCGAATTCTGGATGATTGAACCCGAAATGGCTTTCTATGATATCAACGATAATATGGATTTAGCCGAAGATTTAATAAAATACTTGATCCGATATGCCTTAGACCATAATAGCGACGATCTCCAATTTCTAAATGATATGTTCGATAAAGAATTACTCCAACGACTCAAATCCGTATTATCCGATGCATTTGTACGATTAAGCTATACCGAAGCCATTGAAATTTTAATGCAATCCAAACAGAAATTTGAATTTCCCGTTTCATGGGGTGTGGATTTGCAATCGGAACATGAACGTTATTTGGTGGAAAAACATTTTCTTAAACCGGTTATTCTTACCGATTATCCTAAAACTATCAAAGCATTCTATATGAAACAAAACGATGATGGCAAAACCGTGCGAGCCATGGATATATTATTTCCTAAAATAGGCGAAATCATTGGAGGTTCCGAACGCGAATCCGATTTAAAAAAATTGGAAGCTTTTATCGAAGAACGTCAAATGGATAAGGAAGTTTTACATTATTATATCGATACTCGACGTTTTGGCACGGCCCCCCACAGCGGTTTCGGCTTGGGATTTGAACGTCTTATGTTGTTTATTACCGGTATGGCTAATGTTCGCGATGTGATACCCTTCCCCCGAACTCCTCAAAATGCCGAATGCTAATTATATTTTATAAATAATAACAAAAAATGAAACAGCTTTTGTCGGGTGTAGGTTTGATTTTATTGTTGACCTTTGTTGCTTGCAGAGAGGAAGTTCATACCCCCAGACCCATAGCATATTATCGTATCGAATTGCCCGATCATTCTTATCGCCTTTTCGATACACTTTATCCTTATCAATTCGAATATTCTAAATTATCGTATATTACTGCCGTTAAAAATCCCGATCACGAACCCTATTGGATTAATATAGTGTATCCCTCTTTCAATGCCAATCTTTTTGTGAGTTATAAAAAAGTATCAACCAATATCGATACCCTTATCAATGATTCGAAATCCTTTGTGTCGGCACAAATTCAAAAAGCTGACGACATTATTGAATATCACATTTACGATTCCTTGCTGAATGTGTATGGCATAAGTTATGACATACAGGGAACCAATGTTGCCTGTCCCTACCAATTTTGGCTCACCGACAACAAATCGCATTTCTTCCGTGCCTCTCTTTATTTTAATCATACCCCCAATAACGATTCGGCAGCACCCGTGATTGATTATATCAAAAAAGACATGATGCATTTAATAGAAACCTTTTCGTGGAAGTAAATGCGAATATCGGTTGAGAATCGGAATCTTCGAAAGTTTTCAGGTTTAAGAAGCTCTCAGCTGTCAGCTCTCAGCTATCAGTTTTTCAGTGCGTTGATGGAACACTGATGACACGGATGCAACGGATGAATGCGGATTTTTAATTTTTAATTTCTAATTTTTAATTGTTCTCGGCACTCGTGACTGCTTTCGTAATTTTTAATTTTTAATTGATTTCGGCAACGAAGCTCCTTAACATTTTTTCTTAAGATCCGGTAGCGTATCGGCTTCTACTGGTTCTTTTAAAATAAATCATTTCATTTTAAATCATTAAATAATATATTTGCAATGAAAAATACAATATTTTAATACACATTATCTGGTATTTACAGACCGCAGCGGTAGACCCCTCTGTGACAAGCTTGTGACAGAAAATGACAAGCTTGTGATGAGAGCGTGACAAGTAAGAGACTATCGCATGAGAAGCTTGTGACACAAGCATGGCAAGCTTGCCATTTTTCACGGGAAGCTTGTCACAAGGGGGGCTACCGCTGCGGAAATGCATTTGTATGTGTTTCAATTTCAATAATACACAAAAGCATTTTTAAAACATTAAATATTAAATAAGTATGGAAATAAAAGCTAAAATACATTGAAAAGACAAAAGCCGAAAATCCGAAAGAAACTTTTAGTAGTTGCAGGTCGCAAACAATTCATAATTCAACATTTATAATTTCTCATGTGGTTATTTCAAATTGTCGAGCTTTTCGTTTTTCAGCCTGTTTTCTTCTGCCATCATGTTGTCGCTATAGCATTCCAATTGGTAATAAACTTCTTCGAAATTCTCGAATTCCGAAGCATCAATGAGTTGATAATTTATTTCCGAGAAAAGTTTCATATGCTGAAAGAAAGGCATGAAATGTTCGTAGGTAAAAATATTAATAGGAATCACAAAATCAATTCTCCCTTCAAAAGCAATGGTTTGCCGGTTTAGCAATTGTTTGTTTTCTTCCCATTTTTCGGTTTCTTGAATCAGCCGGCAATCGTTGTCTTGATCCTGTGAATCCGAATCATCATCTAACAACAAGGTTAATTGCGGCATTTTGCGTTGGTTTTTTTTTCGTTTTATTTTAAATAATGCTTTTTTATCGAATCCTATCCATTGGATGTCGGCGTTTTCCGATGCTTTGTTTTTAAACATTAGTAAATAATGATCGAGCAGTGTTTCATTTTCGCGATAAACGGCAAAACTGTAGTTATTATATTCGTAATGAACTGTTAAATCGAGCGGGGATTTTTTTAAAAGGTATTGTGTTTTATGAAAAAGCTTTGTCAACAAACTTAAATCGTCAAATTCCGAACGCAATAGAATAAAAGCATAATAGCTGTCGTTGATTTTTGTTTTTTTAACCTTATATGTTTGCGGGTCAAAAATGCCGAACGGATTAGTTTTAGCCATGATGTGATAAATGGTTTTATATTACTTTCTATTTAAATCCCAATCAACGGGACTAATGCCCGATTTAATCAGGAATGCGTTGGCTTTTGAAAAATGTTTAGACCCGAAAAACCCGCGTGAGGCTGATAAAGGGGAGGGGTGAACGGTTTTAAGGATGCAGTGCTTGCCGGCATCGATTAAACTTTCTTTTGCCTGCGCATAATTGCCCCAAAGCATAAAAACAACGTTCGACTTTTTCTCGGAAACGGTGCGAATTACCGCATCGGTAAAGGTTTCCCATCCTTGATTTTGGTGCGATCCGGCCTGATGTGCCCTCACCGTTAAGGTGGCATTGAGCAATAAAACACCTTGTTTTGCCCATTTTTCCAAATTACCGCTTTTGGGTATGCTCACCCCCGTATCGTCGTGCAATTCTTTTAATATATTAATCAAAGATTTCGGATGGGGAATGCCGTCGGGAACCGAAAAGCACAATCCGTGAGCTTGCCCCACATTATGATAAGGGTCTTGTCCTAATAAAACGATTTTAACCGCATCGAAAGGAGTTAAGTTAAAAGCATTAAAAATAAAACTGCCCGCAGGAAATACTTTATGTTGTTGTTTTTCTTTAAGTAAGAATTCTTTTAATGCCAAAAAATAAGGAGAAGAAAACTCCGATTTCAATACGTTTTTCCAACTTTCTTCTATATTCGGATGTATCTCGGTCATTTTTTTGTTTATTAAAATTTTAAAACTTTGCAAAGATAAACATTATAATTAAAAAATATCATAAGAAATACAACAGTTGTTTGTTATTTTTTATATTTTTGCAAACAATAAATAAATAGCGTTCATCCGAAGTAATAATATATTAATATGTCGTCGTAATATGAAAAGAGTAATAAGCTTAGTGATACTTGTATTTACTGTTATTTTATGTTTGTCAGCGTGCAACACCTTTCAACGATGCCCTGCTTACACCGATGTTCCTGTAGTTGTTGTTGATGACGATAAGGTATAAACTTTTAAAAAATTGTTGATTATTACAAACCATGAAAAGAATATTTCTAATATTGATAGTATTTTTTGGTTTTTTCATGCCTGTTATAGCACAGGACATAGGAACGGGTGAAGTTGACATATTATCGGTTAGACAGAAAGAGTGGGATGTTTACGGCACCTTACATACCAACGGATTGGGAATAGGTATGCGCATAGGCAAACAACACACCATTAGAAAAAAATCAGGTATCGATTTGGAATGGACCTACTATCGCTTGTTAAAAGAACAAAGAGGGAAAACAAGTTTAACCCTCGAGGGAGTTGATAACAAGAGTTTTGTTTACGGCAAATTAAATAATTTTGCTCAAATTCGCGTTGGTTACGGCTTTACGTATATTATAAACACTAAACCCTATTGGGGTGGAATCACAACAGGTTTTTTTCTCTATGGTGGTGTTTCTGTTGGTGTTTCGGTTCCGGTGTTCCTTTATGTTTTGAATTATTATCCGCAAGATTCAACAATTCAAATGAATATCGAAAAATATGATCCTGACAAACACAGTCTTTCAAATATCTACGGACGAGCTCCTTTCAAAGAAGGTTTGTCGAAAATTAAATTTCATCCCGGTTTATACCTGAAAACCGGATTGACATTCGATTTTAGTTCCGACGATGCCAAAGTAATGGCATTGGACCTGGGTCTTGCACTCGATGCTTATTACATTCCTGTCCAGAAGATGGCTTTTTATAATAAACAATATGTATTAGTAACCGGATTTTTAACTTTTCATTTTGGAAAACGATTAACTAATTACGAATAATCTTTTATGAAGTTTCCCCCCTTTTTTTATAAATTGTTGCTACAGCATACTTTGTTTTGCTTTTTTTTAATGCTTTTAATCAATGGATATGCCCAAGAACAACCCAAAGGAAAAAAAATAAACTGCCAAGCCGATGTGCTTCGCTACGATGCTTCGGTGAATCCCGATGTTCAAATTCTTACCGGCAATGTTGTCTTTACACACGAAGGGGCTATTTGCTACGCCGATACGGCTTTGTATAACGAAAAAACAAATATCATCGAAGCTTTCGGTCAGGAACTTATTATTCATATCAACGACTCCGTGCATTTATACGGTAAATATCTGATGTATGATGGTAATACGAAAGTTGTTTTTATTCAACAGGATGTGATTTTGACAGATGAATACAGTATTTTATATACCGATCGTTTAACTTATCTTCGCACCGAAGGTTACGGTTATTATGATACCCATGGCACCATTATCAACGACAGCAACACCCTCGACAGTGAGCAGGGCTGGTATTACACCGATACCAAAGATATGTTTTTCAAAGAAAATGTGGTGCTCGTTTCACCCGATTATACCGTTAAAACGGATACGCTGAAATATAACACCCAAACCAAAATAGCTTATTTTGTTTGTCCTACACATATTTATTCCGAAGAAAACACCATCTATTGCGAAGACGGTTGGTATGATACCGAAAAAGATATATATCAGTTTGAAAAAAATGTTATAATACATACTAAAGATCAGGTGATCAATGCCGAATTCATATGGTATGACAAAGTGAATGAAACAGGCTTGGCTCAAAAAAGTATTTCGATTTATGATTCCGTTGAAAATGCATTGGTGTTGGGTGAATACGCGGAATATTACGGTAAAGATGGTTTTACTTTCATCACCGACAGTGCCATAGCTGTTCTTATCGACGGGAACGATAGTTTGTTTTTACATGCCGACACCCTGTGGGCAAACTTCGATACGGCTCAAAACCTGCAAGAAGTATTGGCTTATCACCGTGTGCGTTTTTATCGCGACGATTTGCAAGGTTCATGCGATTCCTTGGTGTATTGGGCTAATGATTCTATTATTACAATGTTTAGAAGCCCTTTGGTCTGGTTCGAGAAAAACCAGTGTCTGGCAGATACCATACGTTTGTTTATTAAAAACAGGGAAATTAACGAAATGCATTTGATAAGCAACTCCTTTATTTGCGAGGATGTTTTTATGCAGAAAAAATTCAATCAAATCAACGGCGTGAATATGTTTGTTTATTTCGTGAATAATGAAATTGATTATGTGTTTGTCGATGCCGATGCCGAATGCTTGTATTATGTGTTGGATGAACAAAAAGCATTGATAGGCATCAATCAATCGGTATCGGAAAAAATGCGAATCGCTTTTTCGGAAAATGAAGTGTCGGTTATTACATTATATAATAAGGTAAAAGGTGATTTATCGCCCGAAAAAGATAAACCCAATGTGTTTTTAGGAGATTTTATATGGCTGGAGCAATACCGGCCTAAAAGTAAAGAAGATATATTTATGCAAGCATTCTACAAACCGGAACTTAAAATAACAGAGGAAGAAGAGGAAGAAGAATAAGAAAATTGTGGACAGCTCATCCAAGCTATGATTTTAGAAATAAAAGATTTTTGTGTTGACTTTAAAACAGAAAACGGCATGTATCGTGCCGTGAATAAGTTGTCGTTTCGTTTAAAGAAAGGAGAAACCCTGGGGATTGTAGGTGAATCGGGTTCAGGGAAATCGGTTACGGCTTTAAGCATCATGCGATTGCTGAAAACACCCGACTATCACGGACATATATTCTTCTACAATAAAGAAGGAGAAGCGGTGGATTTATTGCAACTGCCAAGCAAACAATTACGTTCCTTTCGGGGGAAACGTATCGGCATGATTTTTCAAGAACCCATGACTTCACTCAATCCATCCATGCGTTGCGGTACACAAATCAGTGAAGTACTGCAATTACATGAAAAAATGAACAAACAACAAGCCAAACAACGCACACTTCAGCTACTGGAAGAAGTCATGCTGCCCGACCCTGAAAAGATTTTTAAAGCTTATCCGCACGAAATATCCGGAGGTCAGAAACAAAGGGTGATGATTGCCATGGCTATTTGCTGTAATCCTGAAATATTAATCGCCGACGAACCTACCACCGCTCTGGATGTTACCGTGCAAAAGACCATACTCGAACTCTTGCGCGACTTGCAACGTAAATACCGGATTAGCATTATTTTTATTACCCACGATCTCGGAGTCGTGGCTCAAATTGCCCATTCGGCCATTGTAATGTATAAAGGGGAGAAAGTGGAAGAAGCCGACATCAATACACTTTTTAAAAATCCGCAACATTCCTACACACAAGGATTATTGGCATGCAGGGTGCCTTTGCATCTTCGCTATGACAAACTCCCGACCGTTAGCAGTTTTATGGAATCGAAATCCGGTAAAGGGAAAACACAAGAAGAACCCAAGCTTATTTCCGCTGCAGAATGGAAAACAAAAAGCGACAGCCTCTATCGAAACACTCCTTTGCTAAGTATTAAAAATTTGAATAAAACCTATCCTTTACCCAAAGCCTTCGGCAAAAAACGAAATTACTTTCACGCCCTCGAAGGAATTAACTTCGAATTATACGAAGGTGAAACTTTGGGATTGGTGGGCGAATCGGGATGCGGTAAAACAACCTTGGGCCGGAGTATATTGCGTTTAATTCAAGTCGATAAAGGTGAAATAATATATAAAGGAAAAGATATTGGTAAATTAAACGCTTCCCAAATGAGGACTTTGCGAAAAGACCTGCAAATTATTTTTCAAGATCCATATTCCTCCCTCAATCCGCGCTATACCGTTGGAATGGCTATCATGGGACCCATGAAGTTACACGGTATTCTACATTCCGATAAAGAACGCAAACAACTGATAATTGATTTATTGAAGCGGGTAAATTTAGAAGAAAAACATTTTTATTCCTATCCTCACGAATTTTCGGGCGGTCAACGGCAACGCATATGCATTGCCCGCGCCCTGGCTCTTAATCCTAAAATCATTGTATGCGACGAGTCCGTTTCGGCCTTGGACGTATCGGTACAAGCACAAGTGCTTAACCTCTTGAACGAGTTAAAAGAAGAATTTAAAATCACCTTTATCTTTATTTCACACGATTTATCGGTCGTTAAGTTTATGTCCGATCGTATTATTGTTATGAAAAATGGTAAAATACAGGAAGTTAATACTGCAGACCAAGTCTATGAAAACCCGCAAACGGATTATACCAAACATCTGATCAATGCCATACCCCAAGTGATATAAACAATAATTTTCTTTTTTATAATAATTTGATAATAAATTAAACATTTATTCGTATTTATTGTTTTGATATACGAAACCCTAAATGTATAAAAAACAAAAGAATAAATTA
>MWCE01000257.1 GCA_002069895.1 Bacteroidetes bacterium ADurb.Bin234
ATTTATTGGCTGAAACTTTTACAAGCTTCCGACTATTTAAATGAAAATGAAGGTAAGAGTTTAATTGACGATGCCAAAGAATTGTGTAAAATGCTTGCAAAAATACAGATAACACTAAAATCTCGTAATTCGTAATTTTTAATTTTTAATTGGTTTTATCTCTCTGCGTTCTTTGCGTAATATCTTTGCGTTCTCTGCGGTTAAAATTTGTCGGATGTTAGATGTCGGATTCTGTGATGCTATACTATCATGGGACCCTTACGACACCGGGGACACAAACGCCATCCATGGTTACCTGCTGCTAAGGAATAATCATTTTGTTAATTCTGTTAATTATGTAATTCTGTTAAAAGAAAAAGATGCCCATGAACACACGAGCATCTAAATATTTATACAAACATCCTAAATTTCAGATAGACTAATAATTGTCGATCTGTGCTCTTTGGAGTTTATCGGAATAATCGAAATAAACGGTTTTCCATTCGGTAAAGATATCGAAAGCCGTCCAACCGCCTTCACGATGACCGTTACCGGTACCTTTCACGCCACCAAAAGGCATATGGGCTTCGGCGCCAATAGTGGGAGCATTGATATAACAAATACCGGTTTGGATTTCGCGGGCGGCAACCCATGCCCTGTTAACATCCTTAGTGTAAATGGATCCCGACAAACCATATTCGCAATGATTTTGTAAAAACAAAGCATGTTCGAACGAATCGGCTTTGGCAACACATAACACGGGACCGAAAACTTCTTCGTTGAAAATGGTATGTTTTTCGTCGACATCTGCAATAATGGTGGGTTCGAAGAAACAACCTTTTTGTAACTCGGGTTGCGAACATTTTTTCCCGCCGGTAACCAAACGACCGCCCTCGGTAATGGCTATTTTCACAATACGTTCGCAATTTTCGAGCGATTTCATGTGGATGACCGGACCCATGTCGGTGCCGGCTACCAAACCGTCGCCGATTTTCAGTTTTTCTGCACGTTGTTTAAGCATGTCTAAAAATTTGTCGTAAACATCCTTATGGACAATAAGACGTGAAGTGGCGGTGCATCTTTGACCGGTTGTTCCGAAAGCACCCCACAAGGCTCCTTCCAATGCTAATTCGAGGTTAGCGTCTTCCATCACGATTTGGGCATTTTTACCACCCATTTCCAATGAAACGCGTTTGTTTAATCGTCCGCAAACTTCGGCAATCTTACATCCAATTTCAGTTGACCCCGTAAATCCGACAACTTTAACATCGGGATGATTAACAATCATATCGCCCATACTACCGGTTCCTAACAACACATTGAAAACTCCCTTTGGAAACCCTGCTTCTTCCATTATTTCGGCAAAAATAACACCCGAATGGGGAGCATCTTTCGAAGGTTTAAAAACAACGGTATTACCAGCTGCTATGGCTGGTAATATTTTCCAAGAAGGAACGGCTATCGGGAAATTCCATGCTGTGATAACCCCAACCACTCCGATAGGAACGCGAAACGAGAGGTTCATCTTGTTTTCCATTTCGCTCGGAACGGTATGACCGAATAAGCGGCGTGTTTCGGATGCGGCATAATAGGCCGTATCGATAGCTTCTTGCACATCGCCTTCGGTTTCGAAGGTTGGTTTTCCCATTTCGCGGGTCATGATGCATGCCAGTTCTTTTTTACGTCGATTAAAAATATCGCCGGCTTTGCGTAACAAATCGCCTCGTTTGGGTGCCGGAACCAAACGCCATTGTTCAAAAGCTGCTTTTGCCGCTTCAACCGCTTTGTTAACATCTTCCTGTGCCGAAAAGGCGAACTCTCCAATAACATCTTCCTGATTTGCCGGACTGATGTTTTTAAATACTTTTCCTGATACCGCATCAACCCATTGACCGTTGATATAATTCTTAAATCTTTCCATATTATTTATTTTTTATTTTTTATTTATTATTTCTTGTGTAAAGAACTGTTTTTCGAGGAATTGTTTCAACTCGTCCGGACTAACGTTCTTTTTTATGTTCCCATCCATACAATAAGAAATGGCTCCGGTTTGTTCGGAAACAATCAAGGCAATACAATCGGTGTTTTCAGTAACGCCGATAGCGGCACGATGACGCAATCCTAAATTGGAAGGGATATTGCTTCTTCGTGTTACAGGCAATATACAGCGTGCAGCCACCATGGTTTTATTGGTTATGATTAAAGCACCGTCGTGTAAGGGAGTGTTTTTAAAAAAAATAGTTTCTATCAACTCCCTCGACGTTTTGGCATTAATCATTTCTCCTGTTTGAATAAATTCTTCTAATTTATTTTCTTTTGTTATGATAATCAAAGCTCCCGTAAAAGTAGACGACATCTTAACACAGGCTTTAACGATGGTGTTAATTTGCGGAAATTCTTCTTCTTTGTTTCGTTCTCGCCAAATAGTGATATTTGCTCTTTTTAAAGGATTTTTACTTCCGATAAATAATAGGAACTTTCTTATTTCAGGTTGAAAAACAACAATCAAAGCAATCACTCCTACACTAACAAACTGCCCGAATAGTTCCGACAATAATTCCATGCGAAAAAGAACCACAATTTTCCATAGTATATAAAAGATTACAAAACCTAAAAAGATATTTAGGGCTGCCGTTCCCTTTAACATCCTGTATAATTGATAAAATAATATACCAACTAAAAGTACATCAATGATATCAATGATATTTATTTTCAAAAAACTTAAAAACAGTAACATTCTTTTTCTTTTATTTGTGTGAATGATTCATCACCGGGAATCATTTTTTTTAAGGGGCTTGTATTTTGATTGTTGTAGTATTTTTTGTGCATCGGTTTCATACAATAGTTCACTGATTTTTTTGTCGGTGTTATTTTTTATCCAAGCCCTGCATATTTGCCAACCAATCCAAGTAGCAATTTGTCCGGGTGAATCATTTCCAAAGAAACTTGTAAACGGCGCATCGCTAACAAACTTTCTGATAAGCAAATTGTCTTTCGAGTATAAGTAATTTTTATCTATTAAATAAGTCCAAACATTGTATTCGTTTTGTTTTGCCCATTGTAGTTTTTGGAATGAATATCCGGAAATAATGCTATCTTCAATTTGAGGGCAGGCTAATTCGGTAAACATCCAACATTTACCGGCGGTAATCATTTCATTCAACAAGGTGTTTTTCTTATTATCATATTTAATATAATCATAAGCAATGTTTTTCATACAATCGCTTATAATATATTCTTTTGAAAACCTTCGAATCAGGTATTTAGGAACCATAGGACCTAGTTGTTTATAATAAGTATAATCCTGTCCTAAATACATATCTAAAGCTATAACCAACACAGAATCTTCGTAAATAATCGGTCGTTCGAAATACAAACCTAATATGGCAGTATAGATTTTAGGGAAGCACGCTTCGGGAAAATGATATTTAATAATGGAAAAAGCATTTAGCAATTCTTCTTCCATTTCTTGTAAGTCAGGGTATTGTTTTTTTACTTCTTTATATAAATCTTGATGTACATTATTATTAATATAACCTTTGAGTTGTTTTATGTTTTGAGGAGTTGCCGGATTGTCGCCTAAGAAAAAGGCATAATCTTTTTTAATTTTCGACAATTCACCGGCCATTTCATTTTGATCAATAGAAAACAAAACTTCTTCATAACGAAGAATATCAACATCCATTTGTTTTTGAATTTTCGTTATTTCCTTTTTATCAACTTTAACAATAAAATCATTTTTTTTATTTTTACACGACTTGCATGAATTAAAAGCATTTAATAAAAAAAGAATGGACAAAACAACAAATAAATTTCTCATTAATTATTTTTTTAATATTGCTTTACATCTTAATCCTAACTGATAATGAGCCCCTCTGTAATCATCAAAAATCAATTGATTGCCTTCCGTCCCAATAACAATTACCTTGGAATTAGCCGTTAATTCATTGACATTATATCCAATTCCACTTAATTTTTTCTTTTTGGGATTAATCGGATTTATGGTTTGGGAAGGATTTTTTGGAGGTTTTTGTTTCTTAAATGCCATTTGAAAATCATATTCATCAGGTAAAGAATAAACAACTTCACATCCCTTTTGAAGTTCATTCACTCTGTCGGACCGCCACTGGCAATAGGCTGTGGCTTGTTCGTAGGTGATACCCACAATAGGATAATTTCTGAATTTAGGATGTTGAAAATAACGAACCGCGCCATAAAGTTTTTCACATGTGGCCGAATCAGGTAAAGCCGAGGTATAATCTTTCGATGTTTCTCCTTTCTGCTGTTTTAACCAATGTAAATATTCCATCCACGCTGAAATGGTTATTTCAGCATTATCAATATAAGTCCCTGTTTTTTTATCTAATAAAACCGTTCCCGGAGGAATAATATTATTTCCAAAACCTTCTACTTCCAAAAGGATGCATAATCCCATCAATACAATAATATATCTCATTGCTATTTAATATGAAAATCTTATAATTATTAAAATAAAAAAAGATGTGCAAAAATACATTTTTTTATCATATGTTTATATTAAAAAAAAGTATAATTTCGCAGTCTAAAAAAATATAAAATAGGACATATAAACATACATTAAAATTTGTAATCATGAAAAAGTTAAATGACATCATTAAAATAAGTCTGGCTCTAATCTTCATCCTTTTGTTTTTAAGCAATTGCACAAAATATGATTTGGCAAACAGGGACTATAATATTCCCACTTTCGAGCAAATCACCAATAACACTTTTGCCAATGTGCACATAAGCCAATCAAACACCCAATCGGTCGAGGTTATAGCACCCGAAACCGTACAAAAGAACCTAATCTTTGATGTAAAAAATAATAAATTATATATAGATTACCGAAAAAAAATCTTTATTTTACCTGCACCTGTCGACATTTATATTAATATTCCGGTATTCAGTGCTTATTATCTCAACGGATCGGGTAATATGGAAACAGTTAATAGGTTTGATTCTTGCCAGTCGATGTTAATAAACGTTAACGGTTCGGGCAATATAAAGACCGATTTGAATGTAAATACATACACTTATATTGAAATAAACGGTTCAGGAAATCTTGACCTTAAGGGTCATTGTTCCTCTCAAAAAATCAATATTTCCGGTTCAGGCAATTTGAATGCCTTGTCGTTTATAACGGAAACAACAGATATAACCATTGAAGGAAGTGGAAATTGCAAAGTTTATGCTGATAGTTTATTAAATGTTTTAATAAACGGTAGCGGAAACGTTAAATACACAGGAAATCCTCGGGTAACATCAAAAATATTAGGATCGGGCAATATTATACAAATGTAATTATCTTCGTTTCCATTTAATTTTATGAATATTTTTATCCTTTTCAATAAATATATTGTAATAGAATAAATTAAGTACAAAAATTATATTTTTGTGTACAAAAAAATGACACTTTTCATCCTTGTAAAAAGCATAAAAAACGCATAAAAATGTCAAGGAAAAATCAAAAAAGTTTCCAAAAAAAAAACATAAAATATTTTTTCGAATAAAAACTAAGGGGTAAAAACAAAACGTAAAACGAAAAAAACACTAAATTTCAACAATTTAAACATTGAATAATTTTTTTATAAAAAATATAAATTACTATTTAAAAAAGTTATACATTTGCAGTCCATTTTAAATCAAAGGGATTTGAATGGTTAAAGCCACTGTAGCTCAGTTGGCCAGAGCAGCTGATTTGTAATCAGCGGGTCGGGGGTTCGAATCCCTCTAGTGGCTCAAGTTCTTTGAAATGAAACCTTTAATGGGGGGATACCAGAGCGGTCAAATGGGGCAGACTGTAAATCTGTTGGCGAAGCCTTCGGAGGTTCGAATCCTCCTCCCCCCACAAAATTTATTTACAGAAGAACGGCAAGACTGTGAAATAAGTTATCAGCGGAAGTAGCTCATTTGGTAGAGCGAAAGCCTTCCAAGCTTTAGGTGGCGGGTTCGAGCCCCGTCTTCCGCTCGAGAAAAGCCGTTGTAGCTCAGTGGTAGAGCACTTCCTTGGTAAGGAAGGGGTCACGAGTTCAACTCTCGTCAATGGCTCAATGTTAATTCTCAGATATAATTAATTTTGAATATAAAATATAATACCCTAAAAAAAAAATCATTTTAAAAATGGCAAAAGAAAAATTTGAACGTTCCAAGGCACACGTAAATATTGGAACAATTGGTCACATAGACCATGGTAAAACAACATTAACCGCCGCTATTACAAAAGTATTGGCTGAAGCAGGATTGTCAGAATACAGAAGTTTCGATTCAATCGATAATGCACCTGAAGAAAAAGAACGTGGTATTACCATAAATACATCCCACGTAGAATACCAAACAGCAACCCGTCACTATGCACACGTTGACTGTCCGGGTCACGCCGACTATATTAAAAATATGGTTACCGGTGCAGCTCAGATGGACGGTGCCATTCTCGTTGTTGCAGCTACCGACGGTCCCATGCCTCAAACAAGAGAACATATCCTTTTAGCCGGTCAAGTCGGTGTAAAAAAATTGGTTGTTTTCATGAATAAAGTGGATATGGTTGATGACGAAGAGTTATTAGAACTCGTTGAAATGGAAATCCGTGATCTGTTAACATTTTACAAATTTGATGGCGACAACACACCTGTTATCAGAGGCTCCGCATTAGGTGGACTTAACGGTGAACCAAAATGGGTTGATACTGTCATGAAACTTATGGAAGCTTGCGATACATGGATTCCACTACCGGAAAGAGATAAAGATAAACCGTTTTTAATGCCTATCGAAGACGTATTTTCCATTACAGGACGTGGCACCGTTGCCACCGGACGTATTGAAACCGGTATTATAAAAACAGGCGAACCCGTCGACATCATCGGTATGGGAGCTGAAAAATTAAAATCGGTTGTTACCGGCGTTGAAATGTTTCGTAAAATATTAGACGAAGGAGAAGCCGGCGATAATGCTGGTTTATTGTTACGCGGTATCGATAAAGATGAAATTCGTCGTGGTATGGTTATCGCAAAACCGGGTTCTATTAAACCGCATAAACATTTTAAAGCCGAAGTTTATATTTTGAAAAAAGAAGAAGGTGGTCGTCACACTCCTTTCCACAACAAATATCGTCCTCAATTCTATTTCAGAACCACCGACGTTACAGGAGAAATCACACTTCCTCAAGGAGTTGAAATGGTTATGCCGGGCGATAACTTAACAATCGAAGTTAACTTGATTGCCGAAATAGCATTAAACATGAATTTGCGTTTTGCTATTCGCGAAGGTGGACGTACCGTAGGCGCCGGACAGGTAACCGAGATTTTAGATTAGATTTTTTTTGTTTTTCATAATTAATTTAATTTTAATTGGGAATTGCTTAGAATTTAAGTAATTCCCGTTTAGGAGCATAGTTCAAAGGTAGAATAGCGGTCTCCAAAACCGTTGATGTGAGTTCGAGTCTTACTGCTCCTGCTAGAAAATAACAAGGTATAAAAATATAACAATTATTAAGATAATGAAAAAAATTGTTAATTACTTCAAAGACTCTTACCATGAGTTGACACAAAAAGTTACGTGGCCATCATGGGATGAATTGCAAAACAGTGCCATCGTAGTATCTGTAGCTTCTTTGATAATAGCACTGATTGTTTTTTTAATGGACTTTATCTTTGGTATACAACACATCAGTTTTGGAGAATTTATTTGGAAAGGACTGTTAGGATTTTTATACGGAGCATAATAAAAAAGAAATAAAAACAATTCATCTTGCTTCCCAAAAAGCAGCGATGTTTTTTGAAAGAGGGATTGTAATAAATAATAAATCTATTGACAACGTTTTTTGAATTAAAGGTATGAGCGAATCAAATAAGCAATGGTATGTTCTGCGAACCATTACTGGACATGAGAAAAAGATAAAACAACACATCGAAAGTGAAGTTTTAAGTCGTGGACTACAGGAATTTGTATCGCAAATATTAGTTCCTATCGAAAAAGTTTATCAAATCCGGAATGGGAAAAAGATATCGAAAGAAAAGAATTTCTATCCCGGATATATCTTTGTTGAAGCCGATATAACACAAGGTGAAGTAAAACACTTACTACGTCACACACCGAGTGTATTAGGCTTCCTGGGTAATAACGATCCCGAACCCTTACGTCCGGCGGAAGTAATGCGTTTGTTAGGGAAAGTGGATGAACTTGTAGAAATGGAAGAAGAGATGGTATCATCTTTTATTGTCGGAGAATCAATAACGGTTGTCGATGGGCCTTTCAATAGTTTTAGTGGTATCATTGAAGAAATTAACAATGAGAAAAGAAAGCTGAAAGTTACGGTGAAAATTTTTGGCCGGAAAACACCACTGGAATTAGGGTTTAATCAAGTTACAAAAGAATCCTAAATTGAAAGTAAAACAATTTTAATAACATTTAATTAAAAAAAAATGGCAAAAGAAATCTCAGGACTCATCAAGTTACAGATTAAAGGAGGTGCCGCCAATCCATCACCCCCCGTTGGACCGGCTTTAGGTTCAAAGGGAGTGAATATCATGGAGTTTTGTAAACAATTTAATGCCCGTACACAAGACCAAGCAGGAAAAGTGATACCGGTTATTATTACCGTTTATAAAGACAAATCTTTTGATTTTATCATTAAAACATCTCCCGTTGCTATTCAAATTATGGAATTTGCGAAACTTCAAAAAGGTTCACCCGAACCCAACAGAACAAAAGTAGCATCCATAAGTTGGGACCAAGTGCGAATGATAGCCGAATCGAAAATGGCAGATTTAAACTGTTTTACCGTTGAATCGGCCATGAAAATGGTGGCAGGAACAGCTCGTAGCATGGGAGTAACAATCAAAGGTGGCGTTAATCCTTTTGAAAATTAATCATTAAATTACTAAAAATCAAAAAATGGCAAAAATATCAAAGAAACGCAAAGAAGCTCTGGCAAAACACGATTTAACAAAATCGTATGCTTTAGCGGATGCAATTCAAGTTGTAAAAGACATTACTTACACCAAATTTGATGCTTCCATGGATATCGATGTCCGTTTGGGCGTTGATCCCCGTAAAGCCAATCAAATGGTAAGAGGTGTCGTTACTTTACCGCATGGTACAGGAAAGGTGATACGCGTGCTTGCACTTGTTACACCTGAAAAAGAAGAAGAAGCTAAAAGTGCGGGAGCCGATTATGTTGGTTTAGACGAATTCATTCAAAAAATCAAAGATGGCTGGACCGATGTGGACGTTATCATTACTCAACCTAATGTAATGCCCAAAATCGGTGCATTGGGTAAAATATTAGGCCCTCGCGGTCTGATGCCGAATCCTAAAACCGGTACCGTAACGATGGAAATAGCAAAAGCTGTTCAAGAAGTTAAAGCCGGTAAAATTGATTTTAAAGTTGATAAATATGGTATAATCCATACTTCTATTGCAAAGAAATCGTTCACTAACGAAAAGATTTTCGACAATGCAAAAGAAATACTTCAAACCATTATCAAATTAAAACCAACTTCCGCAAAAGGCACCTACATAAAAAGCATTTATTTATCCAGTACCATGAGTCCCGGTGTTCAAGTAGATGTTAAATCAGTTACATTCTAATACTATCAATTATGCGCAAAGAAAAAAAGACCGAAATTATTAATGAGATAGCATCCTTGCTGTCAAATTATAACATCATTTATGTAGCTGATATGACCGGATTAAACGTTGCACAAAGCAACGATTTACGTAGAATTTGTTTCCGCAGAGGCGTGAAATTAAAAGTTGTTAAAAACACTCTTTTAAAGAAAGCCATGGAACAATTAGATACGGATTATTCGGAAATGTATTCAGCTTTACACGGAAACTCCGCTATTTTGCTATCCGATACAGGCAATGTACCGGCACGCATCATAAAAGAATTCCGTAGTAAATCTCCTATCCCCGTCTTACTGAAAGCCGCTTTTATTGAACAAGCAGTTTACTTTGGAGACGAACAATTAGATCTATTATATCATCTTAAATCGAGAGAAGAACTTATCGGCGATATTGTCGGCTTATTACAATCACCCGCACGTAATGTTATTTCTGCATTACAATCGGGAGGCGGAAAATTAGCCGGTATAGTGAAAACACTCTCTGAAAAAAATAATTAATTAAATAAGTAAAAAACAATTAAAAAATAATTAAAAATGGCAGATTTAAAAGCTTTTGCAGAACAATTAGTTAACTTAACAGTTAAAGAAGTTAATGAATTAGCACAAATATTAAAAGAAGAATACGGTATTGAACCCGCAGCAGCAGCAGCAGTAGCAATAGCCGGTCCGGCTACAGCAACAGAACATGTGGAAGAAAAAACTTCTTTCGATGTGATTTTGAAAGCCGCCGGTGCACAAAAACTGGCAGTAGTTAAATTAGTTAAAGAATTAACAAGTCTTGGACTTAAAGAAGCGAAAGAACTAGTCGACGCTGCTCCTAAACCTTTAAAAGAAGGTATTTCTAAAGACGAAGCCGAAGGTTTGAAAAAATCATTGGAAGAAGCCGGCGCTGAAGTCGAAATTAAATAATACTTCTTGTTTTCATACATATAAGGTTCCCTTTATAGGAATCTTATATGTATTTTACTTATTAAAACGTTCTTTAAATTTTCTTATCGTAAACATTAAAAAACTAAAACATTGGTTAATAATACTAAACGGATAAGCTTTGCCTCCACGGCTCACACTGAATATCCTGATTTTTTAGATATTCAATTACAATCTTTCAAAGATTTTTTTCAAGTTAATACTAATCCTGAATTAAGATGCAAAGAAGGATTGTATGGGGTTTTCGAAGAAAACTTCCCCATTACAGATACACAAAATAGTTTTGTTCTTGAATTTTTAGATTATTTTATCGATGCTCCCCGTTATTCGGTTACCGAATGTATTGAAAGAGGTTTGACTTACAGCGTTCCGCTTAAAGCCAAATTAAAGCTTTATTGCACGGATGTTGATCACGAAGACTTCGAAACAATCATACAAGAAGTTTACCTCGGTCTCATTCCATATATGACCGAAAAAGGCACCTTTATTATTAATGGAGCAGAAAGAGTAATCGTTTCGCAATTACATCGATCACCCGGCGTGTTTTTCGGAAAATCTTATCATACCAACGGCACTAAGTTATATTCAGCCCGAATCATTCCGTTCAGAGGCTCGTGGATAGAATTCACTACCGATATTTCCAACGTGATGTATGCCTACATTGACCGTAAAAAGAAACTTCCCGTAACAACTTTACTTCGTGCCATAGGATATGAAACCGATAAAGATATCCTTACTATATTTAATATGGCTAAAGAAGAAAAAGCCACCAAAAGCAATTTGAAAAAATTGATTGGTCAAAAACTGGCTGCAAGAGTTGTCAGAACTTGGAACGAAGATTTTGTGGATGAAGAAACCGGTGAAGTTGTTACCATTCCACGTACGGAAGTTCTCATCGAAAGAGAAACCATAATAGAAGAAAAACATATCAATGTTATTGTTAACAATGGCATTAAAACCATATTATTGCATAAAGAAGAAGAATCTTCTTCCGATTATTCAATCATATTTAACACCCTACAAAAAGACCCTGCCAATTCTGAAAAGCAAGCCATAGAATATATCTATTTCCAATTACGCAATGCA
>MWCE01000258.1 GCA_002069895.1 Bacteroidetes bacterium ADurb.Bin234
GTGCCATATCTGATTAAATTTGAGCAAGGCAGCATTTAATCCGTTGATTAGATAAGGATATTCAGGGTCGATATTGCGAGCATAAAAAGTATCGAAATAAAACAAAATAAAAACTCCCCACGCCAAAGTAAAAAGCGGAAATATCCATAATACCGGATGTGATGTTTTTAGTTTCATGATTTATTTGAATTTTATTTTACGTGCGGCAAACAAACTCATTTTTATCAATAACCAACCGTGGGCAAAGCGATTAATCTGCGTGGAACCGTATGTCCTGTCGCGGTAGCGGACAATCACTTCAACGATTTTCAAATTCAATTTGGCGGCACCGAACAATAAGTCGAAATCGCCGAAGGGATCGAAATTACCGAAATATTTGCGGTTGGCTTTGATTTTTTCATAATCTTTTTTAAACAATACTTTCGTTCCGCAAAGGGTGTCTTTAAGTCTTTGCCCTAGCAGATAGGAGAAAAACCATCCGAAAAATTTATTGGCTATCAGGTTTAAAAATCTCATAGCTTCTTTTTCCATGGGATAAACCAATCGGCATCCGTTGATGAATTCTCCTTTATGTAAACAAAGTGCTTCATAAAATTTCGGCATATCTTCAGGATGTGTTGTTAAATCGGCATCAAGTATCATTAAAATATCTCCTTGAGCTATTTCAAAAGCTTCGCGTACAGCATTACCTTTGCCTTTTTCCGATTGCTGAATTACTTTGATATCTTTGTCGGGATACATTTGTTGAATCCTGATAATTTCTTCGTAAGTGCCGTCCGATGAATGGCCTTCAACAAATATAAATTCTTGATGGGTGCCGAACAAAGGGGTGCGAACGATTGCGTTTTCAATATTACCTTTTTCATTACGTGCAGGAATTACTATGGAAACCGAATAATCTTTTCGTATATGTTGAACCGGACGAGCAATTATAAATTGTATTAAATTTAATTTACATATACCCGGAAGATTAGCGATGAAAGTATTGACAATAGCATTTAATACCGGTATGTATTTTGGTAAAAGTAATTTCTTTTCCACTTTAATGATTTCTAAATCTTCGAGATGTAATAAGTTCTCAATGTCTTTAACCGATAGCCAGTTTTGAAGTGGTTGTTTGGCTTTGAGTCTGAAAATTTCTCCTAACTTTAATACAGGTTCCCATAAATAGTTATAGCTTGATATAATGATTTTTGTTTCGGGATTTATATATTGTTTTATTTTTTTGAATAATCTCTGGATATCCCATAGCGAAGTTAAAAGATCGGATATGATCACATAATCGACTGTTTCATTTAGATCGAAATCCAATACATCGGCATGGATGAATTGAAGTTCAGGGTATTTTTTTGATGCAATATCTATTGCTTGTTTCGAAAAATCAACACCTATTCCTTTCGAAGGTTTAACGGCATGTAGTAAATCGCCGGTAGAACAGCCTAATTCCAAAACTACTGAACCTTCTGGTATCATAAATGCAAACTGCTTTTCAATGGTTTTATGGTAAAACCGATTGCGTCGTTTCCAACGGTCTCTTTTCTTTGCTGCATTTTCAAAATATGCCAGTATACGTTCTTGTGCCGTTTCTTTCATTTTGTTAGGGTGTTGTTTATTTTATTTTTTTTAAATACAAGGGTCCCATATCTCCCGTAAACTTTGCCTGATTAAACTTTTCCGGGTCGAAATGAAAAAGAGGGTAGGGAGCGGTATTGCTTTGCAATAAAAACGGTTTATAGCTGATGCGTTGGTATTCAAGGTCTTTGTTTGGCAGTTGATGAATGTCTGCTTTTTGTCCTGAAACAGGATGATATGTTATTTTTTTGTCGAATTTGATTTTAGTCATACCGGATGCCGATATTTCAAAATGAACGCATTCATCATTGCTATAAAGGGTAAATTCGCCTTTCTCATTGGTAAAGGTATTTATACCGACCGACCAATATTCGTTCCAGGCACGCACAACAGCTCCTTCTACGGCTTGTTTTGTTTTTTTATCTACAATTTTTCCTTTTATACAAATGTTATTAAATCCAAGCATATTGTAATAATTCACGGCTTGGACGGGCTTTTTCGCTTTGTAATTTACCAGTTCTTTTACCAAGTGTGCAGCCGGTTTTAATGTGCCTAGAATAATGTGGGCACTATCGGTCGTATAGGTTATACCTTGATGATTTAACAAACCGGTGTATTGGGCCTCGAAATGACTGCCGGGAATTTCCTGAAACTCCCACCATCCGAAGCCGCTGCCGCCGCAATCGACCGAATAATGAAATACATCGAGCATGAATTGTGCTTGTTCTGCATAGCTGATGGAATCGCCATCGGCAGGGAGTGCGGTTTCTCCTATCATCCAAACCTTGTCGATGTAATGACTGTACCAATATATTTCATTTGGAGCACGTAAGGGATGATAGGTGTGGAATTGCACAAAATCAACAGGCAGCAATTCCGGGTCCCATTCAAACACTTCAATGGGTTCCGAGAATCCGATGGTGAAGAGTTGATTGGGAGCATGTTTTCTCATCAGGTCTCGCCATTGTGATACTATCTTAACAGCTTCTTTTTTACTTCGGTTCTTTTTCTGATCAAAATATAAGGGTTCGTTCATAAAATCGTAAGCAAAGATTACGGGATTGTCTTTGAATGTTTTTAATAGTTTAATAGTAAATGCTTCCAAGTCTTTGTTTTGAATAGGAGGTTTTATCAATAACATCACTCGCAAATTCTTTTCACCGGCAATGTCAATCACCTGTTTTAATCCTTGCATGATTTCAGCGCAATGTTCCTTGATGTAATATTTTTTGTTATCTGCTTGATAGAAGTAGTATCCTTTTTCATCTTGAGAAATTCGGTCGAAACAAATTCGCAGGCAGTTAAATCCTAATTCGTGAATTAACTGAAAATGTCCCGCCAATTGATGTTGTATTTCCTTTTCCGTGTTCGATTCATAAATGTCGGGATTTTCATAGGCTTTAATGGGCGACATAACACATTTATTGTCGATATTTCGGCATGCTATTACATAATTAAGCATGATGGGGAAGAAGGTGTCGTTTTTATGTTTAAATGTTTTATTATCTATATATATATAATTGGTATTACTCAAGTCGGGACGAAGTGAATCTTTTTTCTTCGATGAGCATGAGATGCTTATTAAGCTGATAATTAACAAGAGGATGAAGTAATGATTTATTTTCATTATTGATTGATTATGATTTTTATTTTATACCTTCCACTTTTATTTGTATGTTTTTCACGATGGCCGAATTGCTTTCCCTCCAATGAGGATAATAGATATACACAAAACAATTTATATTAGTGGCATTACTCACTTGGAATGTTTTGGAAATGTTGAGTTTTTCCCAACGGTTGATTTCGAATACTTCGGAAGTAATAAATTTAACGATCTTATCCGTATAAAAGGTCGGATAGTTCATGTTGTCGCCGCTACAACCGAAATATAAATCCATGTATTCGTCTTGTTCCAATTTATCAAGGAATTTAATGTCGGCGTTCAAGGTGATTTTAATTTTATCCCATTTTTCCGTTTTGTTAGGAATAACAAAGGGATCCAATAAATAATATTGAGGCCATTCGTAGTTGCGATTTTCAGGTGTTTGGCAAACAATGGAATCATTCCTGACGATGGTTTTCAGTATATGTGTTGTTTCTTTCTTATAGATTGGGTTTTGAGTTAATCTGTTATTGTTATATACATAATGATTAATATATTTATAAGTGGAAAATGTAGAAGCCAATTGTTTTAGTAAAGAAGGGGAAGTTTCGGGTATCATATCAAGCTTTTCGTTGATACGAAACACTTCACCGGTATTGTGATATATATATTCGTTGTAAAGAAAATCGTTGATGTGACGGGAATATTTTAAAAAGAGCATTTTCGATTTGGCCTGAAAGGTGTTGGAAGTGTTTAATCCGTCACTCACATAGTGTACGGTTTCGGGTAGCGGTAAGTGATAGGTGTTTTTCAACAATGAGACCAAGGAAGGCGTAATATCATTATGGGTGATAAGAGCAGGAAATTCGGCCGATGATTTCAACAGGGGCGACCATATCATTAAGGGTACGTGATAAGACGATAAAAAGTTTTTATTACGGTTGCCGCAGGAATGGTCGCCGGTGATAACAAAGATGGTGTTATTAAAATCGGAACGTTTGGCATAAGCTTGAAAAAACTCTTCTAAGCATTGGTCAACATACACAAATCCTGCATTGCGGGCTATGGATCTTTCGTGGACTTTCTTTGTAGGACCTTTTGCTCCTTTGACAATTGTTTTCGCTTTTTCATATGCTTTAGTAAAGTATGGATTGTTTAGGTCGAGTTCATCGTGTGTTGTTAGGCTTATAATGAGATTACATTGTGGTTTCCGGTTTTGATTTGTCGTTAAAACGTCGATGGTTTTACGAAACAGGAATTCATCATGATAACCCCAGAAGCTGCCTTTAGTTTTATCGGATTGTTTCTCATAGTCTTGATAAAAAGGCGACATATAATCTATTTTTTGTTCGATCAGGTATTCGGCAATGCAGTCGAAGTAAAACAGTCCGTTATAAAAAGCATTGGTTTGATAGCCGGCATTTTTTAATACGGAAAACAAGGTGTTGTGGTCAGGCATATTACCGAATTGGAATCCTTTTAATCCGTGTGGTAAAGAGCCGGTTATGGTCGGAACGGCACCGTAGCTTCGGGAGGAAGTGGTTATACAGTTTTTCCAATACAAGCTATGCCTGCTTAAAGAATCTAAAAACGGCATATAACAAACATTGTCATATTCGCTTCTAAACCAATCTCTCCCCAATGATTCAACCACTATGATTACGATGTGTGGCGGTGTTTTGCTTTCATTGAAATAGGGACCTAATACATTCGGGATATTATCCCTTCTTTCCAAGGGATAAAGACTGTCTATGATGTTACGGTCGGGATTGTCGGCCAAAAAAGAAAGAATGTGTTCTTTATTTACAGGAATTTCGGCATTGGCATCGGTAAAGCTGATTTTTTCGGAACGGATGTAATCCATACACGAACGTAAACAATACCATGTTTTGTTTATGCTAAAATAGGCAATAACCGGTTTGGTGTTAGATATTTTTAGTGTATTTATCTTTAATACAAAAAAAGAACTAGCTAATATGATTATACTCAATATAATGCTTATCGTTTTTTTTGTTTTAATTTTTCTTTGCATGTAAAGACATAAAAAAACAAATGCGTTAAGCCCAAGTACAAAAAGAACAGCTATCAGATAAATGTTTACGGTATTTTTAATCGTCAGCAATGTTTCATAAAGCGGACGAACGATGATTTCGTTGTCTAATAAAGTACCCGAAAGGGTTGCATAAACAGATAAAGAGATTTCGCATAAACACAATATTCCGTATATAATTGATAATGTAATGTTGGCGGTTTTTTTTGATATTATGTGAAGAAGAGCATATAACGGAAACAAGATCGCAACAAACACACTATAAACTATCCAATAATAAATCAACGCTTTGCCGAGCACACGCCATGTGTCGAAGTCTTCATAAATAAAGAGATTCACAAATTCAATCATTTTTAAAATGGCGATGCTGATAGCAAAAAGAATCACAATAATGAAGTAAGCATGGAGATACTCAATGATTTTCTTTTTAATGTTTGACATATGACTTTTAATAGTTTAACTGTAAATTTTGTGCTTGAATATATATTGTGATTTTAACGGCAAATGTACATGAAATTATCCAATTACACACAGACGGATAAAAATTTCTTTTAAAATTTATAGAGGAAAAATACATTAAAAATTGAATGTCTTTTTGTGTTTTTAAGCAAAGAAGTTTGATATGAATATTTAATTGTTATTATCGATTTCCTTTTCTTGCTTCGCTATATGCGGGCGTTTTTAATAAAGTATGGAATTTATCCGAAGGTTTAATTTTCCAAAAAGAATCTTTATAAGCTTTATGGGTCATTGATTCATAGTGAATTGCTTCATAATGATATTGTATGAGATGAAATCCCGATTGAAGCGAGACTACAACATATAAACTAATTAATAGCACTTTGATTTTCATTTTTTGACTGAACATCCATTTCAGAAAAGCAGCCAGCGGAATAGACAACACGGCAGAACATTCAATACAAGCTCTCATGCCGAAACCACCTCCATACCACCAACACCACCATGAGGAGATTATATATAAATGTAATATGATGTAGATGGGTGTAATCAAAGCATATTCCTTTTTATATTTCCAAAGAAAAAACATACCGACTACGGCAAACAACATGGATGGAGAATAGATAAACCATCCTTTCCTGAATCCGAAGAGAACGTCCCATATTTTGGGGTCTTTAAAGAAAAAACGTTCGGTTTCGCCGTAAGAATAATACACGAATTGTCCGGTAGTTGATTTCCAATATAATAATTGTGGAAGTAATACAATAAAAGTGGAAAATGTGAATATAAATATATGTCGGTAGTTAGAAAAAAGAAACTGTATCCGCATTTTTAAATCTGAAATATTTTTAATCCCATATCCTGCAAACAGAATAATAACCAAGGCATTTGTCGGGCGTATTAAAGTGATTAGTCCGTATAACAATCCTAATATTACGGTGTTTTTTATAGATTGTTTTTGATACCAACATTCGGTAAAATAAATGAAAATACCAAACAAAGCAAAGCTATAAGCGTGCGACATGGGAGCTTCCATTGTAGCATACCAATACAAATTGGTCGTTAAACAAATGGTAAGCAACGTAATTGTTGTGATAGTTTCATTAAAAGATTTCAATAAAACCTTTCTAAGTGCCAACAATCCCCAAAACATATAAAAAATACAACTGAAGATTAGAGCAAGGGCATAAGGTGGAGTAAAACCGTTGGATTCATATGTTGTATAGGGCGTAATAAAATGTGCAATAAAGAAAAAAGGAGCATACATCATCGATAATCCCATCGACATTTTCATTACCCCGTTGCCATTAGCGAGTATCCTTGGCCAATACCTGTCTTTCCATGGTTCTTCATATTTCCACTCCCTGAGTTTATAATCTTTTTCAATAAATGTGGCCGGAAGGTAGGCATAATAATTGATAACATCATGACATATGATTTTCCCTTTTTGTTTATATATCCCTGTAATAAAAATTTGTGCAAGATAAATAATTACAATAAGTATAATACTTAATAAACTGATTGATATTTTTTTCACGGATGATATTGTTTATTTATTACTAATAATGTTTTATAATACAAATCTTAAAATTTAAGATGTTATATTTAAAATGTTTTGTCGGCAAAAATACATTTTTTTTTAATATGACAATTCTTATGAAATGGTATTGATGATTTTTATAATTTTAAAAATGCACTATACTTAAAATATGAATTACTCTAAAGGGTTGAATATAATATAGATAATGCCAGTAATCTAAAAAGCTGAATCATATTCTTTGTTTGGTATGTCACTTTGCGGTTATTATTTTTTTTCACATATTTGATTGGTGGATGAAACAAGCTTGTCTCAAAAATTTACAGCGCAGTAAATATCACGAAAGAAGCTTGTCTCAAAAATTTACAGCGCTGTAAATTATAGGGAATAAATTTGTTATAAACTGCAATCAAATTTCATTTATTTTTTAATGTAATTTGATTAAATCATGCAGAGACGTAACATGTTACGTCTCTACGGGGTTTTCTTCGTCCTTGAATTCTTCTACAAATTTTTTGATGTTTTCGTGATGGATAAGCGAAATGCTTTTTTCGGCTTTGGATATTTTCTTGATAATGAAACGTTCGAAGAAGTTCATGTCTTCGAAAATAAACTCACCGCCTAAATAGTGTTTTGTTTTCGCTTGTTGCATCAAGGAGTCGGGGAAGGAAGCTTTCATTTGCTCTTCTTGTTTTTCCTTGCCGGGGTCCATTCCGCATATAAACAAGCCTACCTTTTTGTTTTTCAGGTTGCTTTCATTTTTCAATGCAAATGACTTAATGTTTTTAATGGGGTTACCGGCATAAATGGCCGTTCCCAAGATAACGGAATCGTAGGCATTTAAGTCGGGATTTTTATCTTTTTTAAGATTAATCAGGCTTATGTTTTCCTTGCCTAAGTTTTCGGCAAGTATGCCGGCTACTTTTTCGGTGGTTCCGTGTTTTGAACTAAAGATGATAGCTGTTTTCATTTAATAAGGGTTTAGTTAATAATATATTTTAAAAAAAAATCCACTATAAATGCATAGTGGATTTTTGCGTTCGATTATTTATTCATGGCAAACTCTCTTCCGGCGTTTAAACAAGCTATGTTCACATCGACCACCTCTTGGCCTTTTCGTAGAAAAGTATCCGTAACGGTTTGTTCTATGTCCTTATAGTTGAGTTGAAGAAAAGGAGCGGTAGCGCCAAGAATAACCATGTTGGATGAACGAGCAGAACCCAAATCCTTAGCGATTTTATCGGCATTGATGGCTATTTTATGGGGTAATTGCTCGATGCGTTTCATTAATATGCTTTCTTCAGGATAATTCGGGATGTTGATAAACGGATTGGTGTTGGTTATTACCCAGCCTTGTGGTTTCAACATGGGCAAATAGCGAAGGGCTTCCATGGGCTCAACGGAGATGATTATATCGGCTTTGCCGGTAGGGATTAAATCGGAAGCGATTTCTTTATCCGATAATCTCAAATGAGATTGCACATCGCCGCCTCTTTGGCTCATGCCGTGTACTTCGGCTTGTTTGAGATATAAACCTTGTTTTACTGCCGTATTACCGATGATGGTGGCGATGGATAAGATGCCTTGTCCGCCTACGCCTGCTAATATGATGTCAATATTCATTCTATGATTATTTAATGGATTAACAATTATTTTCTTTGTTTTCTTAATCTGCGTTTTAATGTTTGCACACATTCTCTTTGGGGAATAATCACCGAAACGCCTTTATACATTAATTCTTGTTTAATGATTTCGGTGTTCTGTTTGTGATTATTAGGAAGAGGATTCAGCATATGTATGTGTTCTTTTTCCACACCGAGTCCCAAACAAATGCTTTCGAGTCGACCAACACCATGTGATTTCTGGCCGCCTGTCATGCCGGTAGTTGAATTGTCGAGTATTATAATGGTAATGGGAGTGTTTTCCATTACGCAGTCGAATAATGAAGTGATACCGGAATGGCAAAAGGTGGAGTCGCCGATAACGGCAACGGTGGGATTTAATCCTGCATCGGAAGCTCCTTTGGCCATGGTGATGGATGCACCCATATCCACACAACTGAAAATGGCATTATAGGGCGGTAATGCACCCAAAGTATAACATCCTATATCGGCAAACACTTTTCCTTTTCCGTAAGGTTCCATGGCTTCATTCAGTGCTTTATAGGAATCAATATGTGGACAGCCCAAGCATAATGCCGGCGGGCGAGGGGCCACTATTTCGGGTATGGCTTCGCCTTGAGTGTCGGGCAGACCCAATGCCCGTGCCACTGCATTGGCATTAAGTTCGCCTACGCGTGGTAAACTTCCTTCTAAACGTCCTTTAACGGTTAAGCAACGGTTAAGTAATCCGCGAAGTTGTTCTTCAATGATAGGATATCCTTCTTCAATCACCATAATCGATTCGCATTCATCGGCCAAACGGGCAATGAGTTTGGTGGGTAGGGGATATTGTGTAATTTTCAATACGGGATGAGGACACACCCTGTCGGGATAGTTTTCCATGAGATAGTTGAATCCTATTCCGGAAGTGATGATTCCCATGCTTTTATCTTTACCGTCGATATAGGCATTAAAAGGAGATGTTTCAAATTCTTTTTCGAAGTGTAATTGTTTTTCCAACAATTCATTGTATTGCTTGCGTGCAATAGCGGGAAGGAGGATGAATTGTCTTGGGTTTTCTGGTAATTTGATTTCGTTTTGAGGTCTTTTATTTTTGCAAATTACGCCTGAACGTGAATGAGCCAGACGGGTGGTAACGCGCAATAAAACGGGGATTCTGTATTTTTCGGAGAAATCAAAAGCAGCCAATGTGATATCATAAGCTTCTTGTTGATTGGAAGGTTCGAAGATAGGAATCATGGCAAATTTTCCGTAATATCTTGAATCTTGTTCGTTTTGCGATGAGTGCATGCTGGGGTCGTCGGCCGAGAGAATAACAAGTCCTCCATTGGCACCTGTGATAGCTGAGTTCATAAATCCGTCGGCAGCAACGTTTAATCCCACATGTTTCATACAAACAATGGCACGTTTGCCTGTATATGACATTCCGATGGCAGCTTCGATGGCGGTTTTTTCGTTGGCCGACCATTGACGATGGATGTTGTTTTCTTCGGCTTGTTTGGATGCTTGAACATATTCCATGATTTCGGTTGAAGGAGTGCCCGGATAAGCGTAAATACCCGATATGCCTGCATCTAATGCTGCTTGTGCAATCGCTTCATCGCCTAACAATAATAACTTTTGCATACGTTCTTTATTTTTAATTTTTATATTAATATTATTTTTTATTACAACGCTACAAAGATAACACTTTAATGCATGCAAATGTTGATACCAAAAAGAAATAATTGGGTTTAGTAAACTACTTCTTTCACGAGTTTACCCTCTTCGTTGTAGAATTTCCATTTTCCGGTTTTAATACCCTTTTGATATTTTCCGGTATAATGTATTTGACCGTTGGGGAACCATACGGTATATTTACCCTGTTCTTTGCCGTCGACATAGGTGCCTTGGCTGTTTTGTTTACCGTCTTCAAACCATGAAGTCCATTTGCCGTCACGCTGTTGTTGCTTGTTATAGGTACCTTCAATGAATTTTTGTTGTCCTTCGAAAAACATGGTTTCTTTGTATAAACTCTTAGAACCGTCGTCATTGATAATATATTCGGCGGTTCTTTTCGGATTACCGCTTTCCCAGGTTTCCACAACTACGCTTTCGGTTTTTTTGTTGTTGCAAGCCATAAATAGGCTAAAGGCAGATAAAAACAGTAAAAACTTAGGGGAAGACATTCTATTTGGATGATTTTTTATAAGCATCGTTTAATTCTTTGATTACGTCGTTGGTAATGTCATACACTTTATTGGCATATAAAATGGCCGAACCGCTTGAAGTGGCAAGCACGTAGTCGGCTTTATATTTGGCATCATTAACTCTTTGTGCGGCATTGACGATTGAGTCGGTGATTTCTTTTTGAACCGACACCTCTTTCATGGCTAATATTTGAGAATATTGTTCTTGTAAAGCTTGAAATTGACCGGCTTCTTGTTGCAATTGTTTTTCCGCATTTTGAATTTGTGTTTGGGTAAGCACATTTTTCTGTAGATTGATTTGATAATTTTTGTATTTTTCTTCCAAGGTCGATTGCATAGTAGTGAGTTCTTGTTGATACTTTTGAGCTTCTGTCTCCAAATCGTTTTTTAATATTTTGGCCAATGTAAAGTGTTCAATAATTGAATCGTTGTTGACAGTAACCATTAAAGGAGTGCCGTTTTGTGCTTGACCGGGTAGGGGCGTGAAGTCGCTTTTGTTCTGAAAATGTATTATATATAATACAATTAATCCGATAAACAAAACAGCAAATGCTATGCTCTGACAAATACATGTTTTTTTAGTATTACAACTTCTTTTATCCTTTGTAATGCTTTCTTCTTTTATTTCTTCTGTTTCTTGTATTTGATTTACAACAATGTTATCGTTTTGTGTGTTTTCGTTTGTAAGTTCTTTTCCGACAGTGGTATCATCAACATTTATGTTTTCGTCCATTATTTATAATTTTTAGTGTTATTAGTTCTAGTTACCCATATCCGATAAGAATTTTATTCTCATCAATCGTATTTCTTCCATACTGTATTCGTCTTCACCTAAATCTTTAATAGCGGTTTCTAAGGAATCTAATTCGCTATTCATGAGATATTCCATTATTTCTTCCTGATGATACATATCAATGGTTTCATCGATATAATAATTGATATCGAGTTTAGTGCCGGAAAAAATAATACTTTCGATTTCGGTGAGCAAATCTTCTTTACTTAAGTTTTTTGCTTTGGCAATATCTTCAAAACTAATTTTACGATCAATGTTTTGAATGATATAAACTTTAAGCCCGGATTTGTTAATGACGGATTTAACTACGAGGTCTTGGGGTCTTTCAATTTCATTTTCTTCAACATATCTCCGAATAAGGTCAATGAATGGTTGCCCGTATTTTTGTGCTTTACCTGCTCCGACACCGGTGATTTGTGTCATTTCCTCCATATTGGTAGGATATTGCACGCACATATCTTCGAGTGATATTTCCTGAAAGATAACGTAGGGAGGCAGATTTTCTTTTTTAGCAATGCCTTTTAGCAAATCCTTTAATAAGTTAAAAAGGACTTTGTCAATAACTCCGTCTTTTTGAGTCGGGATAACATCTCCAATTTCTTGATCTTCATCATCCTCCTCCTCATCCGTTTTGGTGATTTTTATGGAATAAGGGCTTTTTAGAAATTTTTCACCGACGGGAGTAATCTTTAAAATCCCATAGTTTTCAATGTCTTTTACCAATAATTTCTCAAATAGCATTTGACGAATGAGTGATGACCAAAATTTATCGTCTTTATCTTGCCCTTCACCGAAGCATTTAAGTTGATTATGTTTAAACTTTTTAATATCGGACGATGCGTTTCCGATAATTACATTAATGACATGTTTTTCTTTGAATTGTTGTTTCAATTCTTTAACAGTCAACAATAAAACTTGAATGTATTCTTTTCCTTCCATTTTAAGTTTTGGGTGTAGGCAGTTGTCGCAACAACCGCAGTTATCGTTATTATATGTTTCTCCGAAATAAAACAGCAAATGTCTTCTTCGGCATAAAGTTGATTCGGCATATGAAATGGTTTCGGATAATAATTGTCTGGATATTTCTTGTTCGGAAAAAGGTTTGTTTTTCATTAGTTTTTCCAATTTCATTAAATCATCATAAGAATAAAAGGCGATGCAATTGGCTTCACCATCGTCGCGTCCCGAACGTCCTGTTTCTTGATAATATCCTTCTAAACTTTTAGGCATGTCGTAGTGGATAATATATCTAACATTGGGTTTATCAATACCCATGCCAAAAGCAATGGTTGCTACAATAACATCGGCTTCTTCCATTAGGAATTTATCTTGATTTTCAATTCTAACGGCTCCGTCTAATCCGGCATGATAGGGCAGGGCTTTGATTTTGTTTACTTGCAGCAATTCGGCAAAGTCTTCCACTTGCTTACGGCTCAAACAATACACTATGCCCGATTGACCGTTGTGATTCTTGATGAATTTAATAATTTCTTTGTCTACATCCTTGGTCTTATTTCTTACTTCGTAATATATGTTAGGCCGGTTAAACGAAGAAAGATAGACTTCGGCATTGAGCATACCCAGGTTTTTTTGAATGTCGTGACGCACTTTCGGTGTGGCGGTGGCTGTTAATGCCATGATAGGAATTTTTTTTTCAATCGAATCTACAACACTTTTAATTTTTCTATATTCCGGACGGAAATCATGACCCCATTCTGAAATACAGTGGGCTTCGTCGATGGCGATAAATGATATTTTGATTTTTTTTAGAATGGAAATGTTTTCTTCTTTAACCAATGATTCAGGTGCGACATATAATAGTTTTGTTTTCCCGTCGAACAAATCTTGCTTTACTTCAGCTTGTTCAATTTTTGTTAATGATGAGTTATAAACATGTGCAATTCCTTTTTCCAGACTGAAGTTGCGTAGTGAATCCACTTGGTTCTTCATTAAAGCTATTAGTGGTGATATGACTATGGCGGTACCTTCCATTATCATGGCAGGGAGTTGGTAACACATAGATTTACCACCTCCTGTCGGCATGATAACAAATGAATCTTTGCCTTCTAAAATGCTTTGTATTACAATCTCTTGATTGCCCTTAAAGTGATTGAAGCCAAATATTCTTTTTAGTTGGTCATGTAACTCTTGTGACGATACTTTTGTCATACCATTATCGGTTGTTTTTACATTATTATAATAATGTTATTTATTGCTATGCTTTTTAGAAATCATCAAAAATACTTTAATGCAAAAATATAAAAAATCAATTAAGAAATTGTTTTTTTTCTTTTTTTTAATTTTTTTTGACATTATCCCCTTTAACGTTTTTCATTTTGAATACAAATTAGGATAATGAGTTTATAGTTGTTTGACTTTGTGATTATTTGAAGAATGTTATTTTTTGTATGTAATTCTTTTTTATATAGAGAAATATTTTAATACTTTTGCACAAAAACAAATATGGATAAGAAAACAAAAATTGTAGCGACAATTTCCGATAAAATAAGTACGAATGTCTACTTATCGAAATTATTTGAGAAAGGCGTTAATGTTGTACGGTTGAATACGGCACATCAAAGTGTGGATGAATCGGCAAAAATCATTGAAAGGGTTCGAGCCATTGACAATAGCATAGCCGTTTTAATCGATACTAAAGGTCCTGAAATAAGAACCTCTTCCTTTGGAAAGGCTTTTACCGTTAAAGAAAGTTCGCTTGTTCAAATAAAAGGCAATCCGCAAGGAGAAAGCGAAGAGGGTTTGTTATATGTTAATTATGAGAATTTTGTTAAAGATGTACCTGTTGGACAGCGTGTGTTGGTTGATGATGGGGATGTGGCTTTAACGGTTATTGAAAAACAAAAGGACGCATTGATTTGTAAAGTGGAAAATACGGGGGATATCAAATTGCGCAAAGGGGTGAATGTTCCCAATGTGAAATTAAAACTACCAACACTTTCACACAAAGATAAAACCTTTATTGATTTTGCCGTAGCGCATGATGTGGATTATATAGCACATAGTTTTGTTCAATCGGCTGACGACATCTTTCAAATCAGGAAAATATTAGATAAACAAAACAGTACGATACGTCTTATTGCAAAAATTGAAAATCAAATAGGCGTGGATAATATTGATGAGATTATTGAAGTTTCCGACGGAATCATGGTGGCAAGGGGTGATTTGGGTATTGAATTACCGGCCGAAAAGATACCGGTTATTCAAAGAGAATTGGTAAAGAAATGTATACGAAAGAATAAAATGGTAATCATAGCCACTCAAATGTTGCATTCCATGATACTGAATCCACGTCCCACACGTGCCGAAGTTAATGATGTAGCAACAGCCGTTTATGAGAAAGCCGATGCCTTGATGCTCTCGGGCGAGACTGCCGGTGGAAACTATCCTATTGAAACCGTCGATTTGATGTCGAAAGTGATTAAAGAAGTGGAAAATGCCGTACGGAAATATCCTATTAAAATCAAACCTTTAGGTGAAGACATATTGTCGGTGCTGTCGCATTCGGCTGTGTTGGCATGCAATTCACTGTCTGTTAAAGCAATTATTGTAGATACGCAAAGTGGTCGTACAGCACGTTATCTTTCGGCTTATAGGGGACATATTCCTGTTTATGCTTTTTGTTATAACCAATATGCTATGCGTCAATTGGCTTTAAGCTACGGGGTGAAAGCTTTTATGATGCAGAAAAAATCGTCCCGTGACGGATTTTTGAAATCAACCATATTGTTTTTAGTAGAACAACAAATCTTGAATCAGGATGATTTGGTGGTTGTGGTTGGCGGTTCTTTCGGAACGGCTAACGGTGCAAGTTTTATTGAAATTTCCAGTGTAAAAAATCTGATTGATTTTGCGGAATAATATATAACGTGATTGTTTAAATTTAATTTATTTTAATTATGGGAGGTTTTTTCGGGGTTATTAAACATTCGGATTGTGTGAATGATTTGTTCTATGGTGTGGATTATAATTTCCACATGGGAAATAAAAGGGGAGGAATGGTAACAATAAATAAAGAAAATCATTTTGTGCGTGAAATTCATAATATTGAAAATGCTTATTTTCGGAATAAATTTGAAGATTCCATGGCAAGTTTCTCAGGCAAATCTGGGATAGGGGTTATAAGTGATACCGATGCGCAGCCCATTATGATGAATTGTCATTTGGGTAAGTTTGCCATTGTTACAGTAGCACGTATTAATAATTTGGTTGAACTTGAAAAAGAGTTTTTAGAAAAAGGAAATCATTTTAGCGAACATAGTTCCGGTGCCATTAATCAAACGGAATTTATGGCTATGCTCATCAATGAAGGTAAAACTTTTGTTGAAGGAATAGAAAATGTGTTTAATAAGATAAAAGGAGCTTGTTCTATTTTGATTTTAACTGAAAACGGGATTATTGCAGCACGCGACAAATTGGGAAGAACACCCATCTTATTAGCCAAAGGGGCCGACGGCTATGCCGTTTCATCCGAAACCTGTAGTTTCCCGAATTTAAAATATGAAATGGTGTATAACATAGGACCGGGCGAAATTGTGCATATAACAGCCGATGGTTTTAAGCAATTGCGTAAACCCAACGATAAAATGCAAATATGTGCCTTTTTGTGGGTGTATTACGGCTATCCGGTTTGTTCTTACGAAGGATGTAATGTAGATGAAATGAGGTATTACTGTGGTTGCGAAATGGGAAAAAACGACAAGGATATTGATGCCGATTTTGTGGGAGGTATTCCAGATTCGGGAGTGGGGATGGCGGTTGGTTATTCTGTTGGTCGTCAAATCCCTTATCGTCGCGCTATTGTGAAATATACGCCTACTTGGTCTCGTAGTTTCACTCCTTCAAATCAGGAAACAAGGGATCTAATAGCTAAAATGAAACTCATTGCCAATAGAAACATGCTTAAAGATAAGAAAGTTGTTTTTTGTGATGATTCTATCGTAAGAGGTACTCAATTGCGCGATAATGTTAAAGATTTATTTACCTACGGTGCAAAAGAAGTACATATGCGCATCAGTTGCCCACCTTTAATATATTCTTGTAATTATTTGAATTTCACGGCCTCAAAATCAGAGATGGAGTTGATAACGCGACGTATGATAAAACAATTCGAAGGTAATGCCCACAAGAATTTAAAAGCATATGCCACAACCAATTCTCCGCAATATAATCGTATGGTCGAAGCTATTCGAAAGGAGTTTAATATTACGACTTTAAAATTTAATCCTATCGAAACTTTGGTTGATGCAATAGGTTTGCCTAAGGAAAAAATATGCACCCATTGTTTCGATGGTAGCGGGTATGATTAAAATTCTCTTTTTTTATTAAACATTAGAAATTACCATATAATAATTCATTTATTATTGCGTTTTCTGGACAAATGTATAATGTTTAAATCTATGTTATTGAAACGGATTATATTTGTTTTGTTTTTTTTGGTAGCAATCAATGTGTATGCTCAATCTGACAGTTTATTCAATGCTGCCAACGAAGCGTATAAACAAAAAAAATATGAAAAGGCGATTGAATTGTATTCCGATTTGGTTAGTGCAGGTTATCAGAGTGCATCTTTGTATTACAATTTGGGAAATGCTTATTTCAAAAACAATCAATTGTCAAAATCAATACTATGGTATGAAAGAGCTTTACGATTAGAACCCTCCAATGAAGATATTATTCATAATATTGCCTTCGCCAACAAGCAAATAGTGGATGAAATGGATGTTTTGCCCGAATTCTTTTTAAAAAGATGGATAAAATCCTTTTATAATATAATGTCTTCAACGGGCTGGGCTATAACTTCGGTAGTTTTTTCGTTGTTATTATTCTCGTTTTTAGCTGTTTTACTTTTAACATCTCATGCGAAAAGAAGAGTAGCGATATTCTTCTCTACTATTGTTTTAGCCCTATTAATGTTAACAAGTATAACATTTGCCATTATTCAAAAGAATAATTCTTTAAGGAAAAATGAAGCTGTTGTTACACATTTGAGTGTAACGGTAAAAAGCATGCCCGATCAAGCCGGAACGGATTTGTTTACGATTCACGAAGGATTAAAAGTTACCATAGTCGACAAGGTGGGCGATTGGATTGAAGTGCTTTTCCCTGACGGTAATAAAGGTTGGATTCAACAGACATCCGTTGAAGTTATTTAATATGTATTAATATAATAATAATGATCAAACTACGAAATGTACATAAGACCTATTTTGGCGCAGCTCCTTTGCATGTGCTTAAAGGAGTTGATTTAACGGTAGAAGAAGGTGAAATGATAGCTGTTATGGGTGCTTCCGGTTCCGGCAAATCCACCTTATTGAATATTATTGGGATTTTAGATAACTATGATCAAGGAGAGTATTTTCTGAATAAAGTAAGCATAAAAAATCCAAGCGAATCGATGGCTGCCGATTTTCGGAATAAAATGATTGGTTTTGTTTTTCAGTCGTTTAATCTGATTGCTTATAAAACGGCCATTGAAAATGTGGCTTTACCGCTTTATTATCAAAATGTTTCAAGGAAAAAAAGAAACCGTTTGGCCATGGAATATTTGGAAAGAATGGAGTTGAAAGAATGGGCCGATTATTTTCCGAATCAATTGAGTGGAGGTCAAAAACAAAGGGTGGCTATTGCACGTGCTTTGATAACAAATCCTAAAATAATTTTAGCAGATGAACCTACCGGTGCATTAGACAGTCAAACATCTATTGAGATGATTAACTTATTTAAAGAAATGAACCGTAAAGGAATGACCATCGTTATCGTAACCCATGAACAGTTGGTGGCCGATGCAGCCGGCAGAATTATACATATAAAAGACGGAATTATAAACAATTAATTCTTTTTAAATTAAAAGTAGTAAAGAATACAAAAACTAAGATTTTCTATGAAACCGGAACTTTTCAACGAAATATTCACTTCGCTTAAACGCAATAAACTCCGTACCTTTTTAACCGGTTTTTCTATTGCATGGGGTATTTTTATGCTGATATTGTTGTTGGCAGCCGGTAACGGACTGAAAAACGGGGTTACTTCCAATTTTTCATCTTCAACCATTAATAAGTTGAATTTGTTTGCTTCATGGACTTCATTGCCTTACGAAGGTTATCCCAAAGGACGCAAAATCAATATGGATAATTCCGATTCGCTTTTTATGGCCAACAGTTTTCCTGAAATTGATGAGGTGATTCCCGAGTATCCTTTGGGTTATAAAACGATTTATAATCAAAAAAAATATGCTAACGGCGAAGTTAAAGCTGTCCTTCCTCAATATATTAATGTGAGAAGTTTGAATATAATTAAGGGGAGATTCCTGAATTCATTAGATATGAAAGAAAAGCGGAAAGTAATAGTGTTGAGCCGTCAGGATGCCGAATTGCTTTTCGGTTCTGTTGATGTAATTGGACGAATTGTGATATTGGACCAGGTCGTTTATCAGGTTGTGGGAGTGTATGCGATTGAGCGCTCTTTTTGGAGGACGGAATCATATGTTCCCTTTTCGACAGCAAGAAGTATATATAACGCTACGAATCATATTAACCAAATTACTTGTACTATCAACGGCTTAACTACGGCAGATGAAAATGATAGTTTTAATTTGAGATTACAACATCGATTAAGTGAAAAACATAATTATCATCCCGACGATAGCAAAGCGATATATATATGGAATTCTTTAAAAGATTATTTGCAAACCATGAAGATATTTTCAGCCATCTCTATCTTTGTTTGGATAATTGGTCTGGGTACTTTAATAGCCGGAATTGTTGGTGTTAGTAATATTATGTTAATTACGGTACGAGAACGTACAAAAGAGTTCGGTATAAGAAAAGCGCTCGGAGCCAAACCTTCATCCATTATTCGTTTGATTATTTCAGAATCATTATTTGTTACGGCAACATTCGGATATATCGGAATGTTTTTTGGAATCTTAATCACCGAAATCATTAACAAAATAATGCTTTCGGGGGCATCAACTCCTAAGCAAGGTGCGCCGGTGATTTTTCAAAATCCTACGGTGGATATTGGTATTGCGGTATCGGCAACCCTCGTATTGATAATAGCCGGTGTGTTGGCAGGTTATTTTCCGGCCCGTAAAGCCGTGGCCATTAAACCGATTGAAGCCCTAAAATATGAGTGATAAGCATTAAAACAAGCTTTATATATTGAAAAATGTTTGATATAGATAAATATAAGGAAATTTGGCAAACAATAAACCGGAACAAGATGCGTAGCATATTAACCGGTTTCGGTGTGGCCTGGGGTATATTTATGTTTGTTGTTATGATGGGGATTGGAAACGGTTTTAACAACGGATTGCGTCAAAATGTGGATGGTATATCCCAAAATTCCATGTTTGTTTTCCCTAATGCTACAACGGTGGAATACAAAGGTTTTAATGCGGGTAGGTTTTGGACGATGAATAATGAAGATATTGATTTATTAAAAGATAATATACCAGAAATTCAATATATTGCCGGCATGTTGTTTAACAATCAAGGAGGAAAAACCGTTAGAGCCGACCGTTCGGAAAGTTATAGTTTCAGAGGGATAGATGCAAATCACACCAAAATTGAAAAGTTGAATGTGCTGCAAGGCCGAACGTTTAATTGTTTGGATTTAAAAGAAAAACGAAAAATCTGTGTGATAGGGAAACAAGTGTACGACCAATTGTTTAACCCGGGCGAACAAGCAGTCGGTCAACAAATATCGGTTGACGGACGTTATTATATGGTTATTGGTGTTGTTAACGGTTCGGATAATATGAACATTGGCGGTAATGCCAATTCCACTGTTTTTGTGCCGATAACAACCATGCAACAAGTAAATAATTTCGGTAATGATATCCATATGGTTTGTATCGCCGCCTATGAGGATGTGAATATTAAGGATATTGAGGAGAAAGTGAAAGATTTAATAAAAGCTAAACATAGTATAGCTCCTGTCGATGATGCGGCATTAAATTCTTTTAATATACAAGAAATGTTTTTAATGTTTAAATATTTGTATTTGGGTATACAAATATTAACATGGATAGTAGGGATGGGGACATTGTTGGCAGGTGTAGTTGGCATAAGCAATATTATGTTGGTTTCCATTCGTGAACGTAGGAATGAAATAGGTATCAGGAGAGCCTTGGGAGCCAAGCCCAAAGTGATTTTACGTCAAATTATGAACGAAAGTTTGTTTTTAACTTTTATTGCCGGATATGCAGGCTTCCTCTTAGGTGTTTTGCTTTTGACTGGATTAGAAAAAATTTCACAAATGAACGACGATGGTACTTCGATGTTTGTTAATCCGCAAATTTCATTCGGAATGGGAATTACCGCTTTGATTATATTGGTTATTTCAGGCTTGATAGCCGGCCTGATTCCCGCTAAAAGTGCTATGCAAATTAAAGCAATTGATGCATTAAGAGATGAATAATAATAATGTAAAATATAATATGAAAAGATTTTTTAAAATTACAGCTTTTGTTCTTTTGGGTGTTTTGGTGGTTGGCACTTTTGTGTTTCTTTGGAACAAATCCAAACAAAAACCAATCGAATATGAAATAGTTCAACCGGAAATTAGAAACATAAAAAAGAAAATAATCATCAACGGTACCATTAGTCCGAGAAATGAAGTGGCTTTGAAACCGCAGATATCCGGCATTATAACCGAAATAAATAAAGAATCGGGTCAGTTGGTTAAAATAGGAGAGGTGATAGCCAAAGTGAAGGTGGTGCCTGATCTGGCTACATTAAACAATGCAGAGTCTCGTTTGAATGTGGCAAACATTAGTTTTGAACAAATTAAAAATGAATACGACAGGGCTTCCAAATTGCATAAATCGGGAGTGTTGTCAAAAGAAGAATATGAAACTACATATAGCTCTTATTTGAAAGCAAAAGAGGAGCTTAGCAATGCAAGAGAAGCTTTGGAAATAGTGAAAGAAGGTATATCATCAAGTACTGCAAGCTATAGTAATACACAAATCAAATCAACCATAACAGGAATGATATTGGATATCCCTGTAAAAGTGGGAAGCTCGGTTATTCAAACCAATAACTTTAATGAAGGCACTACCATCGCTACTATTGCCGACATGAATGATTTGATTTTTTTAGGTAAAGTAGATGAAACGGAAGTAGGTAAAATAGCCCTTGGTAATAAAGTAAATCTGATAATAGGAGCCATGCAAGATAACAAATGCGAAGCAGTACTGGAATATATTTCTCCCAAAGGCACATTAGAAAACGGAGCTACTACTTTCGAAATCAAAGCTGCCGTTCAATCAACTGGCGGTGGATTTATCCGTTCGGGTTATAGTGCCAATGGGGAAGTGATTATAGCTCAAAAGGATAAGGTTTTATCTATACCCGAAAGCTGTTTGGATTTCGAAGGCGATTCGGCTTTTGTTTTTATTCAAAAAGTGAATAAGGACGAAAACGATCCATATTTGAAAACCTACGTTAAATTAGGTCTTTCCGATGGTGTGTATATTCAGGTGTTAAAAGGAATTACTAAAAAAGATAAACTACGCGGAAAGATTATTACAAAATTGGATAATAAACCGAAAAAGAAATAAATATGAAAAATAAACATTTGATATTATGTTTGATAGCATGCTTAACAATAACTGTTTCGACGGCACAAACCAAATGGACATTGGATAGTTGTGTTTCCTATGCATTAGAACATAATTATACGGTAAAACAAACACTCATTGATTTGGAAGCTAAAAAGATACAATTGCAATCAAGTAAAATGAGCCGTTTGCCTGTTTTGGCAGCATCGGTAAATCAGCATTTTAATTTGGGACGTGCCGAAACTGCAGGGGGAGTTATCGTTGATAATACGCAATCAACCACATCTTTCGGTATAGGTTTAAATATGCCGCTTTTCGAAGGCTTGCGTACCTATTATCAAATTGCTTCCGATAAGTTGAATCTTCAATCGGCTAATGAAGATTTAAACCAAGCCATGGAACAAATCGAATTGATGATAACAGCCTATTTTTTAGAAGTGCTTTTATGTAAAGAAATGTTGGAAATAGCAGAAGAACAATTGGCTTTATCGAAAACGCAAGTATCACGTATTGAAAGTTTACTTGAAGCCGGCAAATCGTCGGAAGCGGAACTATATACCGCCAAAGCCAATCTCGCCAACGATGAAGTAGGCATTACCGAAGCCTGGAATAATTTGCGTTTGGCAAAATTAGATTTGGCTCAACTGATGAATATTTCCAATGCCGACAACTTTGATGTTAACGATGATAATATTGAAGTAACAATGGACAAAATCCTTCACCTCTCGATCGACAAACAGGCTGTCATCGAAAACAGTTTACGTAATCGTCCGGCCATAAAAGCAGCAGAATTACGTATCGAAAAAAGCAATAAAGATATCAGAATCTCACAAGCAGCTTATTATCCTTCTTTACAACTGTCCGCAAACTATGGAACGGGTTATTATTATGCCTTTCAGAAAAGTTTGCAAGCAAGCAATCTTCCTTTTGGTCAGCAATTGAACAATCATTCGAGCGAAGCCCTTTCACTTTCTTTAAAAATTCCGATATTCAATGGCTTATCAACCGTTAACAATGTTAAACAATCAAAACTTTTAATGCGTTCACAAGAAATCCAATTGGAAGAGGTCAAAATGTCGTTAATCAAAGAAATAGAACAGGCATATACCAATGCGATGGTATCAAAAGATAAATATATAGCTTCCCGAAAAGCAGTAGAAGCATCGGAAATCGCTTTCCAATATGAAGAAACAAAATACCATGCCGGCACTTCTTCGGTTTATGTGTATAATGAAGCAAAAATTAATTATCAGAAATCACAATCACAAGCCGTTCAAGCTAAATATGATTATTTCTTCCGTTTGAAGATATTGGAATTTTACAATCATTAATCCAAGTAGAAAAATCATTGATTTTGTTGTGTTTTATAAAAAATTCGACATCTCCGCATTTTCACGCTTTAAAAAATAATCAACTAACCTTGTTTTTACACAGAAGGGGTACTTCCCTAAATTGAGACCTTATGCATTTTAATTTTCTCCTTATAGTTTTAAATTTTATAAGGAGAAAATTTGGATGCACACGCTATAAAATTCAAGGGAAAGAGAGGAAATTGAAATATGACGGTACAGAATTGAAAGGAGTAAAGAGGATATATAAAACTCAAATGAATATATGCCAATATATGCGTAACGAAGTGAAGCGAAGAATCTGTAACTAATAGAGTAATCTTTATCGGACAAAATTTATATTTAATAATAGTAAATCGTATTTATTATTATGCTACATTTGCAAAAAAAATATTTATAAGACAAAATTTAAAATGTATTTGTTATGAGAGTATTAAAAGTAATCATCTTTGTTTTTACCCTTTTGTGTGTTGCTTGTGAAGAAGTACCTGAAAATGAAAATCCAAACAACAACCCTAATAATTCTGTTAAAACAGATAGTATTTCATATCCCGAAAAAGTTATTCTTGGCAACAATGTTTTAGCACTAAAAGATTCAAGCATTCTGGTTTCAGATGATGCATATGAATTAGGCGCGGTTTTAGGTAAAGATGCTAATTTAAAATTAGTTATTACCAACCTTTCTACTTACCCTTCGGGCGAAATGGGTCCGATTTGGTTTTTTGATATGGAAAGTCAAGGTTGGATGATTAATGATTATAACGAATCTTCAAATTACCAAGTGTTAACGTCAACTTCAACAGGGAAAATATATGCTGTTATAAGTTTTGATGGTTTTGGTTATCAAGGAGAGTGCAGGATTGATTTTTATGAAAATAGCGACACCATCACTCAAAGCAAATATTATTTTTGGGAGTAAACTTTTATCACGATTACACTATTCCTTTCTTTTCTTTCTGAATCAGTAAGCCATTACAAATTAAATTATTTTCGTGCAACATTGACAACTGATCCGTGCAAAATCGGATATATTCCGATGCTTATGCGTTTATAACAGGTGCATCAAATGAATCGTTTAGAAAAAAAAGAATACATCCTCATTTCTTAAACTCGAACGCCACCTTATAATTAAAAGCAAAAGTTTGAAAAAAATTTAATGAGTGGTGTTGGATAAAAACACCTTTATAATTTTGTAAGGCAGAAGTTCTTGAAAACGAAAAAAGGAGTTTTACAGGGTTTTATATCAAGGAACGCGAAGGTTCAAATTCGTAAAATTAGTAATTGTTTTTTCTCCGCTTCTTTTTAAAACCACATTATGCATTAGGATTTCTTCGAGAATGCATTATCCGGTTTCAATGTTTTAGCAATCTATGTATGATAAAAATACAGTTTTATTTATCATAATATCAACTACATACAGACCGCTGCGGACGACCCCTCTGTGACAAGCTTGCGACAGAAAATGACAAGCTTGTGATGAGTGCGTGACAAGGCAGAGACTATCGCGTGAGAAGCTTCTCACAAAAGCATGGCAAGCTTGCCATTTTTCACGGGAAGCTTGTCACAAGGGGGGTGTCCGCTGCGGAAATACATTTGCAAATATATCATATACTGCAATATATAAACATTGATTTTTACTTTCATTTTATGTTAGTAATTTGCTGAATTTTAAGGAATTTGAACAAAAGGGATCCTATATGCCTTAAATACTTTTTTATTGCGGAATCCGGATTAAAACATAATCTTTTTAAAATGCTTTTATTCCTTCCCTTTTTCTTAAATTAATAAAAAAACGGGGGGGGATGTTTTTCTCCTGTTTTAGTTTAATTTTATTTCCGATTTCCTTCATTATCCACAAGGCAAATTTGGAAGGAACAGAAAATATAAAATGGGAATCTACCTTTGCAGATGCAAATCTTATAGCACCTCAAAAAAGATTAAATCAAAAAAATATTAAAATTCACAATCTATAAAAATTTTGTTTACTTTTGTGGCAATTTTTTTGGAAAAATCATGTTTATTTTAAAAACAAATAAAACTAAACAATTATGGTTATCTATTTATACTTACTTGGAATTAATGTAATAAGCTCCATTTTATTTATTTGTGATAAAAAAAACGCCGAAAAACAAAGACATAGGGTAAAAGAATCCCATTTGCATATGTTAGAAATATTGGGAGGCATTTTTTCCATATTTCCATTAATTTTCCTGATAAAACACAAAAACAAAAAGCCATCCTACTATATCATTTCATTGTTAATCATTACATCATGGATCATAGGCAGTATTTATTTATACAATAATTTATATGTTATATATTGACGATAAATTTAACAAAACCGTTTAAATTTTATGTCATGTAAAACAAAAAGGATTGATATTAATCCAACTTTATGTTTTTAATATCATTTAAAAGGAAACAAAACATGATTTCTGGATATACATTAAATTGTATTCAAAATAAAAGGTCGTTTTATTATATTTCAATCATTAAAAACGGAGGATAAATCACAAACAAAACCGCAAAAAAACATCTTATTGATTATAGATCAATAGCATATCATAACAAATAAAGATAAAAATATTTTAATTAAAAAAACATAATTTGTATCAAAAAAAAACATACTTTTGCAGCGAAAAATTCAAAACCTCTTTTAGTTTTTTTCTGTCTTTAAAATAAAGACAATATATGCATAACAATCGCATTAAAGCATTTTTTTCAACTTACATGTTTTATAATAAATAATTTATTTTTATGGCAACCAAGACTAAAACTCTTGATTTGGAAGGATTAAAAGAAAAAACCATTAATCAGTTGTATAGTATTGCAAAAAAAGAACATATCCCCGACTACGATAATTTAACCAAAGCTAACTTAATAGAACTAATTCTCGAAAAACAAAACATGAACACTAAGATAGAATCAAATACCACAGATAAAAAAGAAACATCAAAAAGTAAAACAAAACAAATATCCGAAGACAAAAGCAAGAAAAAAAAATCGACCCAAAAAGAGGATGAGCAAACCGATGTAATCGAAGCAATTTCAAAAGAAAACACAAAACCATTAACTATGGAAGAAAAAGAAGAACCAAAAACAGAAAAGAAAAAAAGGAAAAGATTAAAAATTAATCCTGTTACAATTATCGACGTTAACGAAAATGCAAGCATATCGATTGAGGCGGAAAAAGTCTTACATACATTTGAAAAACCAACAGAAAAACAAAAAGAAGAACCCATAGTAGAATCCGAAGAAATGACATTTCAATCCACAGATAATAAAGAAATAAACAACAATCAACCTAACTCTCAGACTCCTCCAGTTTATCATATCCCAAAAAACATTGAATTTTTTGGAAATATTGTAGGAGAAGGCGTATTGGATCTGTCAAACGAAGGATTTGGATTTTTACGTTCATCAGATTATAACTATTTGAATTCCCCCGACGATATTTATGTTTCACAATCACAAATTAAATTGTTTGGATTGAAAACCGGTGATATTGTACAAGGCATGATTCGGCCGCCAAAAGACGGAGAAAAATATTTTCCCTTATTAAAAGTAGATTTAATAAACGGGAAATCACCTGAAGCCGTTCGCGATAGAATACCTTTTGATTATTTAACTCCACTTTTCCCCGACGAAAAAATCAATTTAACCGGACATCCCAGTTCCAGCATATCTACCCGTATCATTGATTTATTTGCACCTATAGGGAAAGGACAACGCGGATTGATAGTAGCCCAACCAAAAACAGGAAAAACCGTTTTATTGAAAGAAATCGCCAACGCAATAGCGTATAATCACCCCGAAATATATTTGATAATACTTTTAATCGACGAACGTCCCGAAGAAGTTACCGATATGGAACGCAGTGTTAAAGCCGAAGTAATTTCATCAACTTTCGACGAACCCGCCGAACGACATGTAAAGATTGCAAACATTGTTCTTGAAAAAGCCAAACGTATGGTTGAATGCGGACACGATGTTTGCATATTATTAGATTCTATTACCCGTTTGGCACGTGCATTTAATACCATTGCGCCCGCCTCAGGTAAAGTTCTTTCCGGTGGTGTGGAAGCCAATGCCCTACAAAAACCAAAACGTTTTTTCGGTGCCGCACGTAAAATTGAAAACGGAGGTTCTTTAACTATTATTTCGACCGCTTTAACCGAAACAGGCTCTAAAATGGACGAAGTGATTTTTGAAGAATTTAAAGGAACGGGCAATATGGAACTTCAATTAGATAGAAAACTATCCAACAAACGCATTTTCCCGGCTATCGATATTGTTGCATCCAGCACAAGAAGAGATGATTTACTCCAAGACAAAGACATCTTACAACGCGTTTGGGTACTTAGAAACCATTTATCCGATATGAATACCGTGGAAGCAATGGAATTTTTAAAATCAAGGATTGCATTGACTCGCTCAAATGAAGAATTCTTGATTACTATGAATAGTTAAGCATTCACATTTATAATTTACTATTTGTTTTTAATTCGACCTTCTCTCTCTAATTGTTAGAGAACCATTTTTTAGTGAATAAGTTTCATTCAATAAATGAAAACATTTAGGTAATAAAATAAGGGTATTCAACTTTTATATAAATTTGCATAGAAATATTTTTTGAAGATGAAAAACGTAATAGCCTTAGTAGGAAGACCTAACACAGGAAAATCAACCCTATTCAATCGATTAACCCGAACAAGACAAGCTATAGTCGATGCCACTTCGGGTGTTACACGCGATCGCAACTATGGTAAAGCAGAATGGAACGGCTATGAATTTTCTGTTATCGATACAGGAGGTTACGTTAATAATTCGGAAGATATCTATGAAACGGAAATTAAGAAACAAGTCCGATTAGCCATTGATGAAGCCGATGTTATTTTATTTTTAGTGGATGGAAGAGAAGGCATCACCCCTATGGACCAAGATATTGCCGACATGCTTAGGGTATGTAATAAACCCTCTTATCTAGTTGTTAACAAAATCGACTCCGCTTCAAACTACAATGACCATATCGAATTCTATGCTTTAGGCATGGAAAATCTTTTTAGTATTTCCGCTGCATCCGGTGGCGGTACAGGTGACCTACTAGACAGTGTTGTTCAACATCTATCCGATCAAAAAGAAGAAATAAATGAAAACTTACCTAAGATTACCGTTGTAGGACGACCTAACGTAGGAAAATCATCCATCGTAAATGCTTTTTTAGGTAATGATCGTAACATTGTAACTCCACTTGCAGGCACAACCCGCGATACAATTTATTCTCGTTATAAAGGTTTTGGCTTCGATTTTTATTTGATAGATACTGCTGGTTTACGTAAAAAGAAAAATGTAGAAGAAAATATCGAATTTTATTCCGTAATGCGCACTGTTCGCGCCATTGAAAACAGCGACGTATGCATAGTGATGTGTGATGCCACTCAAGGATTCGAATCACAAGACTTAAATATTCTTAGTTTGGCTCAACGTAACAAGAAAGGCATCGTAATTGTTGTTAATAAATGGGATTTGATCGAAAAAGCATCGAACACGCATCTCGAATTTGAAAAAGCTATTTATAACAAAATTGCTCCTTTTAACGATGTTCCTGTTCTTTTTACTTCAGTCATAAAAAAACAACGTATTTTCAATGTAATAGAATCAGCAATAGAAGTTTACCAGAACATGCAACGTAAAATAAGTACTTCTGAAATAAATAATGTGTTGTTGGATATAATCAAACAAAATCCACCCCCTATACAAAAAGATAAAGTTGTGAAAATAAAATATATCACACAACTCCCGGGCACATTTCCTCAATTTGTGTTTTTTTGTAATCTTCCTCAATATATTCGGGATGACTACAAACGTTTTTTAGAAAACAAAATACGTTCTCTATGGAATTATAAAGGAGCTCCTATAGATCTTTTTTTTAGAAAAAAATAATTTAAGTATATGAAACATATAATTGGGATAAGCATTTTTCTTATCATCGGCTTTTCAGCTTGTAATAAACAAAAAACTATTTATGAAAAAACTATAAATTTCCCTAATTATCAATGGAATCGTTTTAACATTATTGAGTTCTCTCCTGAAATTAAGAAACTGAACAAGTCGTATACCTTCACCCTTCTTTTAACTTATAAAGAAGGTTTACCGTATGAAACTTTGCCTGTTAACACTGTACTAACCTATCCAAGCGGACAAAAAAACATTATTCGTCATGTTTTCCTAATAAAAAAAGACAATGCTTATATAGGTAACAAAGAAGGGAACCTACGACATATTGAAGCTATCATACATCCTGACAAAATATTTTCGGAAGAAGGCCTTTACACCTTTTCTGCTCAACAATTAACCCAATACTATGATTTAGATTACATGGTATCGGTCGGATGCAAAGTAAGTTATTCGTCAAAAAAGAATAAATCATGAAAATAGTTGCCGTTGAACCCATAGGAATCAGCCCGGCAAAGGCAGAGGAAATTAAAAATCATTTTCTCCAACAAAAACATGAATTTGTTTTGTATGCCGATCGCAATGAAAACCCGGCTGTTTTAATTCATCGCATACAAGATGCTGATGTCATTATCATTTCAAACATTCCACTTCCCGAAAGCATATTATCGACAGCTAATAAATTAAAACTAATTGCCGTTGCATTTACCGGTATAGATCACATCGACACAAACTATTGCCAAAAGCATAACATTGAAATAAGGAATGCGTCGGGATACGCCACGCACGCCGTAAGTGAATTAACCATAGGATTGATATTGGATGTTTACAGGCATCTGTCGACCATGGAAACGCAAACGCGCAAACTTCAAACAAGAAACAATGTTTTAGGAAGAGAATTATACGGTAAAACAGTAGGTATAATCGGAACAGGGGCCATCGGCCGACACACTGCCATTTTACTGAAATCTTTAGGCTGTCACGTTATAGCATGGAGTCGTACAAAACATCCGGAAATGATCGAAAACGGCATCTCTTACGTCGAATTAGACGACTTATTAAGACAATCGGATATTGTTTCCTTGCATATCCCCCTCACAAATGAAACCCACCAATTAATCTCTAAAGAAAAAATAGCATTGATGAAACCCAATGCTATTTTAATCAATACTGCACGTGGAAAAATTGTCGATAACCGGGCTTTGGCAACTGCTTTGATCGAAAACAAAATAAGCGGAACAGGAATCGATGTTTTCGAAATGGAACCTCCCCTTCCCGAAAACCACCCCTTGTTAAAAGCACCTAACTGTGTAGTGAAACCACACATTGGATATGCTACCCGAGAAGCCTTCGACAAACGCATTGAAATTGTAATAAACAACATAAACACCTTTTTGTCTTAAACTTTTTCACCATGAATAAAATAAGAATCACCAAGATATTTCATTTTGAAATGGCACATGCTTTGATGAATTATGATGGCTTGTGTCGTAACATACACGGTCATTCCTATCAGTTAGAAGTAACAGTTAAAGGAAATATCAATCATCATACCGACAATGCAAAAAAAGGAATGGTAATGGATTTTTCCGATTTAAAACAAATAGTAAATAAACATATTATCGAACATTACGACCATGCCTTGCTTTTAAATGCTCAAACCGATCCGGAGTTGATAAGTGCGCTTAAAAGAAATTACAAAAAAATATTAACCGTTGATTATCAACCTACGAGCGAACAATTATTGGTTGATTTTGCTTCAAAAATACAGGCACAACTACCGCCTAATGTTATGTTGTATAAACTCCGCCTCTCCGAAACACAAAATTCCTATGCTGAGTGGGTGGCAACAGACAATTAATTGCATAATATATCTTACTTTTTGTTAATTATAAAAACGTAGTAAAAGACAAACTCAATTATTTTAATAAAAAAACAAAGAATCAATCATACTTATGATCAATTCTTTGTGATGTACCCGAGGCCGGGATCGAACCGGCACGAGTGTTACCTCATCGGTTTTTGAGACCGACGCGTCTACCAATTCCGCCACTCGGGCTTTTGAGGGTGCAAAAGTAGACTTTTTTTAAATATAAATAGTTTTTTCTTCTAAAAAATTACATATTTTATTATCTAATTATTAAATAAAACTTACAAATACGTATATATCCCTTATTATCAAATAAATATTTTTTTAATAAAAAGATAAATTCATATGTATATTTTTTTACTTTTGCAAAAATTTTTAAAAACCGCAAAAAATGTATTGGACTTTAGAATTGGCTTCAAAATTAGAAGATGCTCCTTGGCCGGCAACAAAAGAAGAATTAATAGATTATGCCATTCGTTCAGGTGCTCCTTTGGAAGTTGCAGAGAATTTAAAAGAAATTGAAGACGAAGGCGAAATTTATGAAACTATTGAAGATATTTGGCCGGATTATCCTTCTAAAGAAGACTTCTTCTTTCATGAGGATGAATACTAAATAAAATATGCAAAGCAATAAAAAAAGGGATAAACATAGGGTTATCCCTTTTTTTATTGTGTATGAACTATTAATAAATATTTTGTTATTGTTGTAACAAAACTACGGCATAAGCTGAAACACCTTCCTGCCTACCAATAAACCCTAGATTTTCGGAAGTTTTAGCTTTAATGGCTATCTTTTCTTTTTCGATATCTAAAACCGAAGATAAAACATCTTTCATATAAGGAATGTATTCTCCTATCTTAGGTTTTTGAAGAACAATGGTTGAATCAATATTCACAATATGCCAACCGTTTTTCTTTATGAGTTGATATGTTCTATCTAATAATATTTTACTATCAATATCTTTATATTGTAAATCGGTATCAGGGAAATGAGTTCCAATGTCACTTAATCCTGCTGCACCCAAAAGGGCATCGCAGATAGCATGAATTAAAACATCCGCATCGGAATGACCGTCGCTACCCAAATGATAAGGGACACAATAACCACCTAACATCAATTTTCGGCCCTTTACAAGCCGATGCGTATCAGTGCCTAAACCAATTCTTAGATTCATGAATTTAGAGTGATGCTTTGGGTACTATGGGAACTCCTAAATCGAAAGATAATGTAAAACGTAGGGTATTATCTAATGCATTATTTCTTTGATTTACCGGAACAATATAAGATGCATCCAAACAAAAAATACTGTATTTAATACCTACACCTACTGTGAGGTATTTACGATCTCCTTTTGTTTTAGCCTCGTTAAAATATCCGGCTCGAATAAACAACAAATCATTATATGCATATTCCAACCCAACATTAACAATAAACTCACTCATTTCCTCGGCAAAACCGTAAGGAGAATCATACCAAGAAGTAAAAATTGCACCTACAACAGAAGTATTATATGGATCTCTTCCTGATTCAATAATAGGACTTCCTTTCCCATCCCTGACAATGATACCATTTGTATCTGTTTTATATATTGGAGAAGTAGGAACTAACAATTTGTTTAAATCAAGAGCAAAAGTCAAGCTGTTGAATTTATCGATATACATGGTATATGCAGTACCTATTCGAAAATTAGCCGGCAAAAAATCTCTTTCCATATTGGTGGAATAAGATATTTTTGCACCGATATTTGAAAAATTAACACCAAAACCAATAATACTTTTATATAATCTTTCTGCTCTCAGATTTTTCTGATAAAACAAACTTATATCGGCTGCACCCGAAAGACCCGGTTTAATACCTTCAGTCGTACCGCTAACACCACTTACAGTTGTAAGATTAGAGTAGATAAAGCGTCCGGCAACCGACATAGATAATTCTTTGGTGAATTTTCGGGCATAAGCAACATCAAAAGAAAATTCATGTGGACTAACAGTAACTCCATCTCCTAAAGGATTTTCCCCTAAATAATCTCTTAATTCCATTTCACCCATTGAAAAGAAGCGTAACGATAAAGAAACAGCATTTAATTTATTAATTTTAACATATCCTGATAAGTATGCAAGATAGATATCATGCAATCCTAAACCATATAGCCAAGGACTATAGGAAATTGATATTCCTCCTAATTTATCAGAGAAAACATATTTAGCAGGATTCCAATGCTGTGCATTCATATCATTGGGAAGAGCAACTCCAACTTCTCCCATTCCACCTGTACGTGAATCAGGCCCTATCATTAAAAAAGGGACTGCTGTTGTAATAGCGTTAGGTCTTCTTCCTAACACTTCATTTTTTTTATCATCTTGAGCAAACGTTTGCAAAGAATAACACACAAAAAACAGGGATAATAAGAGGGTTTTAATTGCTGCGATTCGATATAACATTATATAATTGAATAAATATTAATTGTCCTTTTCTTTCAAATGTACGCTTATAACGTAGCATAAAAAATATTATTGTATTACGATAATTTTATTAAATATATTTAATCATTTAAAGAATTACTAATTTTTCAATTTTTTCAGCTGTTTTATTATCAGTTGTTTTTACCCTTAACTTGTAAAGATAAACTCCTTTTGCCAAAACATCACCAAAATCATCTTTTCCGTTCCATGGAATGGGTCCTACCCTTAATGAATTCGATGATTCAACAAATTCAATGGTTTTAATTAATTTTCCTGAAACAGTGAATATTTGAATACTTATATTTTTAACTATACCGGGTTTATTATGTTCAAAATAAAAACTCGTTTGTGTGGTAAAAGGATTAGGATAATTCAAAACATGTTCTAAATGTAGTTTTTCATCATTTACTACAGTAAAAGCAATATTCGCTTGATTCATATTATTTAACACATCACAGGCTCTTAATGTTAGGGTATGTTTTCCATCACTCAAATTACTCAATAAATAAGATATTTTCCCCGACTTATAACTATTTTCATCATATTCGAAGAAGTCATTTAAAACTATGCTTTTATCGAGTTCATCATCCAAATAGGCAACTATATCATGCCCAATGCCTGTTCCAACAGTGTTTACACCATTTTCATCTTTTATAATGGCATATAAAGTTGGGTTAGGAGTGGTTATGCCTCCGTTAACGAAATTTTCATTATTTAAATACAATTTAATTTCAGGTCCTATATTATCATTAATTACCGTATCATTAATACCTCCGATATAGACAGTATCATATCCGTTTGCATCAACACTTTCACTATAAGCATAATAACTAATTTTACCGTAACCATAATCATAATTAATATCTTTAGGCACTAAAAAAGAAAATTGGAACTGTCCGTTTTTAACATTGGATTTCCCTTTAAACAATATATTTCTTTGTAACAAAAAAGTTTTTTGAACACTATTGGGATTATTCAAAAGGGTTGTAATGGTTGACGTTTTATCAAAAACACTCGGGAAAACATATCCGTTAAAATCGGTAATTGTTTGATAATTATTATCAACCACTCTTCCTTTAATTGTAACAAATTGCAAAGCTTTAACTGTATCATTATTTGAAATAATTGATTCACCATTAATACTATCGGTAATCACGTTATATTCCGGATAAGCAAGTTTAAGTGAAGGATCGCCCATCAAGACAAACATTTCGGTACTTCCGCTTACATTTTTAGCTTCTGAAAAAATCTGTCCAATGGTTCGATAGTTATAATTTACTTTTTCAAAAGCAAATTGGTGTATTTTTTCTCCGAAATACTGATTTGTTGAACCATAAGAATTTCTTGTAGCAGAAATTACACCAATTCCTCCTCCATTTGTTTTAAATATAATATCTTCCGAAGGAGATTGATTGTTTTTTTTATCATAAATACCAAAAGAACAAGAACCGGCAAAAAACAACGGATGGTTATACTTATTATTCCAACCACTAATATCACTTCTTTTCAAAAACCGCTCATGCGCCCAACCATTATCCCCCCCATGACCCATGTATGTTAACATCAGCGTACCTTTCGTTATTCGTTGATTTAATGCAATAGTTGCATCGGGATAACGTTGTCCTTGGGATGTAGACACTTTTTTAAAAGCATCTAAATAAATTTTATCAATATTAATTTCAGGAAAATTGTTGTAAACCAACATGGCTTGTGCTTCTGCATTTTGAAAATGTTGTTGATCTGCGTCATCATCGGCACAGAAACTTATCACATTTCGCCAGTCGGCAAAATTTGAAATATAATTCGTATTATTGCTAACAAGTGGTTTTTTACTGGCATAATCAATTGTTTTTTGAACTATTATTTGTGCTTGTGTACTTGTTCTTACAGGAAATCTACCTATACCTGCATCTAGTGTCCCCACATTATTATTTCCTTCCCCATCATCTAACTTAACAAAAAAATCATCGGTCGACAAACAGTCATTATTTTGAAATGGACATTTTCCTTGATAATTTGGAATATAATTACTTGCTGTACCGGTCCGATTGCGAAAATCAAAGGAAGCTTTGCCAAACAACAATACATTTTTCGGTGAAACCGATGTACTTTTATCGTATAGCATTTTTATAAAATTTCGAATTGCCGAAATATCTTGTGCACCACTATTAAACTCGTTATATATTTGCGTAGTCGTTACTACTACTGCAGAAACAGCATCATTCTTTTTTCGGAAATCGGCTAATTGTTGGGCATAACTTAAAAAATCGGGATGAGTTATAATAACAAATTCAACGCCATTTATTCCATGCAAATTTTGATTCGGTATTTTTCCTATAGGAGTAACACTATAAAAAGAAGACCCGTAAAAAGCAACAAATTCATGTAAATTGCTTGCTTCACATTTAAACTTAAACGTGTTACCACTTAATCGACCATTTATTTTCACTATATTAATCGGATCGGTAACATCCCAAACACTAATTCCATTTCCTTTAGTATTAAAAACATATTCAACAATATTCCCATCTCCTACCCCACTTTTGTTTCTAAATGACAATTGTGAATTCGATGCATATTGCAATTTACATTCACCAAATAATTCTATATAATCTAACCATCCCACAGAATTATTTGTAGGTTTATTGTAGGTTACATTAATATTAATAGTATTACTTGAAGGAGAAAATTCAAAATCTCCTATTTGAATGTAACCTTCTTTATAAGGTTGAAATGTCATAGTATAGGCCTGACTGTTATTTATAGTCGCCTTAAAATTAGCATATGAAGATGAATAAGAAGCCAGGCAAAACCGAAGTTTAGCATTTGCTCCTGATACTAATTCGGGTAATGTCATTGAATAATTATAGGATGTTACGGCATCAAAAGCATCTGAAAACCAAATCCTGCTAACTTCTTGCGGACTTACTTCATCTTTTTCATATACATCATAAAATTCATATGAAGATATTTCATGTGTTTTGTTTGAACTTGGTTCGGATTTTTGTTTAATTCTTTTTTTAACTCCAACACTTGCATCAACGTTGATAAAATAATATGCATAATCGGAATAAATGTTTAATGAATGCTCATAATTATCCGATGAAGGTTCCCATCCAACAACACCAACCGCATAAAATAATATATAATCCCCTTCTTCAAATAATCCATCATTATCCGAATCAACCACTTGAATTGATACTTCTTGTAAATCATCATAAACAAAAAGATTAGAATTTTCCGGTAGTATTCTTCCTCCATTACCGAATAATGAAATGTTGTTTATATTTAAATTATTTGTATTTATACCTAAACTTTGCATATTAGAAAAAGTGATTTTGTGAATTCCTGTCTTTGTAACAGCAATTTTGTAAAAATTCCCTGAAGCAAGTACCGACTTAGTAACATAAGTTCTCTTTTTTTGTGTTTTACTTATGGGTAAGGAAGTAATATGAACTTTTATATCAAAGGAAAGTAATTTTTCAAATTGTGAACCTTTTTTTCTAAAAGGGAAAAAACGTACTTGCAAAAAAGGTTTTTTTTGCGTATAGGTTACTTTCGCGTTAATATTTATTTCTTCATTTATTAAATTTTTATCAATCAAATTTAATTCTTGTGTTGATAATGTTTGCCAAACAGTATTTTCGATAGTAACAATAGCTGATACATTTCCATCTGTTAACGTGAATGTTTCAACAAACTCGGGTGTTATATAATCATCACCCGTAAACAAACACGCTCCTTTAAAATAGATATAAGTGTGTTGAATTTCTTCAGTGATTTTCTCAACAACCGGTTTAGACCATTGCAAGCTAAATGATCTATTTATATCATTAGCTTTTAGCATGATAACATAAAGAAATGAAAACAATAACAGTGATACTCTTTTAAACATCTATCTGTGATATTTTTACGTTTATTGTAACGATATAGATTAAATTATTATTGTATGCCATTATTATCTGGTTAAATCTTTTTTAAGGTGCTAAAAGATTTGCATCTGCAAATGTATATTTCCATTTTTATGTTTTTTCTTCTAAATTGACTTGTGAATAGTGAAGGAAATCGGAAATAAAATTAAACTGAAACAGGAGAAAAACACCCCCCCATCCCCACGTTTTTTTATTACTTTTAAGAAAAAGGGAAGGAATAAAAGCATTAAAAAAAAATTATGTTTTAAAAAAGAAGCGGAGAAAAAACAATTACTAATTTTACGGATTTGAACCTTTGCGTTCTTTGATATAAAACCCTGTAAAACTCCATTTTTCGTTTTCAAGAATTTCTGCCTTACTAAATAAAAATTTTGTAACTACAAAATAAAATTTTTATAGTTACTAAATTAGAGATATATTTTCTTGTTAGGAGGCTAAAACAACAATCAGTTAGAAAAAGCCTATAAAACAACTATTAGATGCAGTAACGAATTAAAATCGGGCATGCTCCGTTGAGCAAAGTGGTAGGTCCGATTTTCAACGAAAAGATATCTACTATTTCAACAAAAATAATAGCATCTCAAAAAAGATTTAACCGTTATTTATAATTTTTTGTTGAACATTTAGAGAAATTGAATTGTCTATTTAAATAAATGTTTTATGAAAAAACAATATAAATTAGGTGTTGTATTATCCGGAGGTGGGGCGAAAGGATTTGCGCATTTGGGTTTATTGCAAGTGTTGGAAGAAAAGGGATTAAAACCTGATATTATTGCTGCTTCAAGTGCGGGTGCTATTGCCGGAGCTTTATATGCTGATGGATATTCTGTTCAAGAAATGTTGAATTTGTTTAAAAATACGGGATTCATGGATTTTGTTAGTCCTAAGTTGAATGCTAACAGTCTTTTTAAATCCGACAATTTGATGAAGAAATTAAAAACAATGTTACATTCAAAAACTTTTGAAGAATTATCTATACCTTTATTAATATCAACTTCTAATATAACTTGTGGTAAAGTTGAATATTTTCATTCCGGTATTTTGCTGGATAAAGTAATAGCTTCTTCAAGTATTCCGATTTTGTTTAATCCCATATTAATTAATGGTAATTATTACGTAGATGGCGGATTGTTTGATAATTTTCCTGTCGAACAAATTAGGGACCAATGTGATTTTGTGATTGGTTCTCACTTACATCCCTTTAAAAAACAAGAAAAAATAACTTCATTAAAACAAAATATCGAACGAACCGTTACCATGATTTACGAGTCGCACGGTTGGAAAAAAGCTGCTTTGTGTGATTTGTATATAGAACCGGAGGCTTTGTCGCAGTATTCTATTTACGATGTTAGAAAAGCTTCCGCAATTTATAAAGTAGGGTATGATTATGCCAAAAAAATGCTTGAAAGTTCAAAGATAGTATTTGCATAATTTTAGGGCAAATACTTCTTATCGGGATATGGTTTAAACGAGATCGGAAACTCATTTTTCTCTTATATCGGATGTGTTTTCTTATTGTTATTCATTTATTTTCATTATTATCCGGTATTGATTAGGTTATGATTTAATGAATTTTTAAAAGAAGAGAAGCATATTTTGATTTTTGTTGAACAATGGTGTTTATGACAAAAAACTTAAAATCAAAATAAATGTTTGGTTGATAATTTAATATTTTGTATTTTTGCCGTTAGTTTTTTTAACAAGAGGAAATATAAACCCGATATCATTAAAGCCGACATATATGAAAATATTTAGTGTTAATAAAATAATAACCAGTATATTTATTTTTTTTATCATATCAACCCAAGCTCAAATAAGCGAGGGAGGATTACCTTATAGTTTTCATAAAAACAATTTTGATGCCGATATTTCTTTTGTGAAAATGCCTAAAGTTGATAATGAGATTTTATGTAAGCAAGAAATTCCCGATAAAACCGGAGGTTTTCAATTCGGCAAAGAATTTGATGTGGAATTGAATTTATTAAATTCAGGCAAATGGGTCGAATTTCCAAATGGGGATCGTTTATGGCAATTGGGTATTTCGTCCGAAAATGCATATTCCATTAACTTGATTTTCGATAATTTTTATATTCCTGCAAATGCTAAATTTTTTATATTCACAAAAGATAAGAATTATGTTTTAGGTGCTTTTACCGAAAAAAACAATAATCCCGAACGGTTTTTCTCCACTACCTTATTGCCTGGCGGTGAAATAGTTCTTGAGTATTTTGAACCCAAGGAAGTTAGAAATCAAGGAGTGATTCATTTATCAACAGTTGTTCACGGATACAAGGATTTTTTCTTCAAAGCAGGGCCTTATGGTTCTTCCGGTTCATGTCATATAAATGTTAATTGCAAAGAAGGGGGAGGTTTCAAAGATATAAAAAGAGCCGTTGCCTTAATATTAAATGGATCGTATGCTCATTGTACCGGTACTTTAATTAACAATACTAAAAACGACGGAACACCTTATTTTTTAACGGCTCAACATTGCATTACAGGTAAAAATCTTTCTAAATTTGTTTTTATATTCGGATATGAAACGGAAAATTGCGACGGAACAAACGGTAGTAAAGGTGCATCCATTAGCGGTGCTTCCTTAGTGGCCGATGGTGATTATTCCGATTTTGCTTTATTGAAACTAAGTACGGCTCCTCCCTTATCTTATAATCCTTATTATGTCGGATGGAATAAACAAAATCTTCCTGCTATTACATCAGCATGTTTACACCATCCTTCCGGCGACTATAAGAAAATATCTCTATGCAATACTGTGGTTACAAGTAGCAGTTATGAAGATTATCCCAAAAACACACATTGGGAAGTAACAGCTTGGACTTTAGGTTCAACCGAAGGTGGGTCGTCAGGAGCTCCTTTGTTTAATCAAAATAAATTATTAGTGGGTCAACTCGAAGGAGGGACAGCTACCTGTTATAACCTTCAAGGATATGATGTGTTTGGAAAATTATCTTATTCATGGCTTAACAATAACAACGAATCATCCGATAAAAGATTAAAAGATTGGTTGGATCCTTTAAACACAGGGGTTAATTCTTTGGAAGCTTATGACCCATGCATCCCTTCCTATCAAACGGATGCTTGTTTAAATAAAATAGTTAATCCAACAGCTAGCGTTTGTCAATATTATGTTCAACCAAAAATAATACTCTCTAATAATGGTTCCGATACATTGGAATACGTTAAAATATTTTATAAATTGAATGAAAATGAAAAGGTAGAGTTTATATGGTCGGGAAAAATTGCTTTTGGTGAACAAGAAGAAGTTGTTTTGCCCTTTTCGGATGTTACTGATGGAAATTATCTTTTAAATATATGGTTAGAAACACCTAATCATACTTCGGATCAAAATGCAAACAACGACACTTTGAGTATTTCATTTTCTTATCAGAAAGGGATTCCCGTTTCTTGGATTATTAAAACTGATTTATATCCCCAACAAACGTCATGGCTTATTAAAGATATAAATGGAAATATCGTTGCACAAAACCCCGTCGATTTAAGTGCCCTTAATAAATATACTAATACCTTTTGTTTGGATTCAGGATGTTATGATTTTGTTATTTACGATAACAATGGCGACGGTTTGTCAGGAGATGAAGGTTCGGGGAAGGGGTATTATTACTTTTATTTGATAAATAAAATTATTCTGAGCGGCATTGAATTTGAGTATAAAGACAGTGTCCGTTTTTGTTTGGATGAAACGACAAGTATTAATTCATTTTCAGTAAATAAACCAAATGAAAATATAAATATATTTCCTAATCCTGCCAATTCATTGATCACAATATCTGCTAAGAATTTGTGTAAAGAAGAGATTTATTTAGCGTCCTTTTATACTTTAGATGGGAAAAAAATAAAAGAAAAAACTATATATGAAGGAGATAATACTATCGAATTAACTTCTTTGCCTCAAGGGTTATATGTTGTTAAAATTCAAAGTAAACAACATTGTTCCACGCATAAATTAATGATTTATAAATAAAAATATAATTATGTATTTAAATAATTATACAAGGGGTATCCGTTTCTTATGCTTAAGTTTAGCTTTTTTAATCTCTTGTAATACAAATGCTCAACAAATTATATCATCACAAAATAAAAAAGCAATTAAGTATTACAACAAAGGAAACAATGCCATTGGAAATAGAGATTTTAAAACAGCTGTAGAATGGGCTGAAAAAGCTATAAAAATAGATGAAACTTTTACCGAAGCATATATTATGATTGCCGAGTCTTATTCCTTTACAAAGAATTGTGAACAATCTTGTTTGTATTTTGAAAAAGCCATAGCATCAAATCCCGAATTTTCAAAAAAACTTTATTATTTTGCAGCCAATGAACACATGAGATGTGGTGATTTTGAAAAAGCGGTAAAACGTTTTGATGAGTATTTTTTCCGTAACGCTATGGATAAGACTGAAATACCAAATGCAGTTCGCGAAAATTATGAACTATGTTTATATCGCTTGCAATTAATGAAAGATTCGCTTGCCATTAATCCGATCAACATGGGTGAAAATGTAAACTCTATTTTTGCCGAATATTTGCCCAGTCTTACGGTCGATGAATCGAAGATTGTTTTTACCGTACGAAGAAAAGCCGATAATTATACCGTTTGTGCAGGATGTAAAGACGAAGAAGATATGTATTTCAGCGAGAAAATCAACGGTGTTTGGAAAACCAGAAAACCTTTCGAACTTAACACCCATTATAATGAAGGCGGACAATCCATTTCTCCCGATGGTAAATATTTGATATTTACCGCTTGTGAACGTGACGAAGGTTATGGTAGTTGTGATTTATATTGGTCGAAACGTATTGGTGATTCATGGAGTAAACCCCGCAACTTCGGTAAACCAGTTAATACCCAATATTGGGAATCGCAGCCTACTTTTTCTGCCGACGGAAGAACAATTATATTTGTTTCAAACCGCCCGGGAGGAGAGGGATGTATGGACCTTTGGCTTACAAATATGACAGAAGAAGGTGTTTTTACGAGCCCCGTTAATCTTGGAACGCCTATTAATACCATACTTAATGAAGATTCGCCTTTTTTGCATCCCAACGGAAACACCCTTTATTTTGCTTCCGAAGGTCATAAAGGCATGGGAGGAAAGGATATTTTTTATAGCATTTTAACCCCTGACCAAACATGGGGTGAACCATTGAATATGGGATATCCTATTAATACCTTTGCCGATGAAATGAGTTTGGTGGTAAATGCAAAAGGAGATAAAGCCTTTTATTCATCCGATCGAAGCGGTGGTTTGGGCTCAGATGATTTGTATTCCTTTGATTTGCCTCCCACCCTCAGACCTCAATCGGTAACTTATATGAAAGGACGTATTTTCGATGCAAAAGATAATACACCACTTGAAGCTTCTTTTAAGGTTGTGGATTTAAATACCGGACAAGTAGTTGTGGCTTCCTCTTCCGATATTAAAACAGGAGAATTTCTGATTTGTATCCCTACCAACAGCACTTATGCATTATACGCACAACGAAATAATTATTTGTTTTATTCCGAGAATTTTGAATTAAAAGATGTCTATACCGACATAGAACCTTATGTGAAAGATATTTTCTTGAAACGTATAGAACTGGGAGAGAGTGTTGTGCTTAATAATATTTTTTTCGATACAGATAAATCCGATTTAAAACCCGAATCGGAAATTGAACTGAAAAATATCTTACAACTCCTGATGGATAATCCAAGAATGAGAATTGAAATCAGCGGACATACCGATAACATAGGTTCCAAAGAACACAACCTTGCATTATCACAAGCTCGTGCCAAAGCCGTATTTGATTATCTTGTAAATAAAGGGATTAAAGCAAACCGTATGGACTATAAAGGATATGGATTCAGTGTACCGATTGCAAGCAATGAAAGCGATGAAGGTAGAACCCAAAACAGAAGAACGGAATTTAAAATCATAGGCTTTTAAATTATTTTTTGTGAATATAAAAATATCATAAAAAATAGTATATATTTGCACATTGAAATTAATAATTTAAATTAGAATAGATATGAGTCAAATAAGTAAAGATCAATTAAAGAAAACTAAACTTGCTTATAGTTTGGTTGCATGTGTTTTTTTCTTAAGTCTAATGATGAGTTGCAATAAATAT
>MWCE01000259.1 GCA_002069895.1 Bacteroidetes bacterium ADurb.Bin234
GCATCGACCATGGGATATCCGGTAGTGCCGTTTTTCCATGCTTCGTATTCTTTTTCATTATTACGCCAAGGTATGGTGTCGTATTTTTTTTTAAAATTGACATGTACGACTTCCGGATAGTGAAAGAGTATTTGCATAAAGAACTCACGCCATATCAGTTCTGACAAAAATACCGGATGGGATACTGCTTGTTTGACTATGCTGCGGATGCTAAGGGTACCGAAACGGAGATGTGGTGACAAATGTGTGGTTTGATCCAAATGTGGATAGTCCCTTACTTCCGAATACCTATCTATATGTGTTAAATCGTAAGGGATTACCTTTATCGTTGACTGTTTAAATCCAATTTCTGCCAAACTAGGAAAAGAGAGTTTGATTTTCATATAATTACTCTGATTGAGGGCATACGACGATATGCTTTTTTGATTGCCGAACTGTTGCAACCATTGGTTTTTATAAGGCGTGAAAACGCTGTAAGGAGTTCCATCGCTTTTAAGGATTTCGTCTTTGGCGAATATAACGTGGTCTTTATACAACTTAAAAGCAATGCCTTTTTCCGATAACAGTCGTTCTATACTTTTATCCCTTTGTATGGCATAAGGTTCGTAATCTTCGTTGGCATATACCCCTTCGACATCGTATTGGTGCAGGATATTTTTCCATACTTCCAGGGGATGTCCTTTAAGACAATATATTCCGCTACCGTATTTCTTTAAAGAAGTATTTAAGCCGACGAGCGTGTCGTGAATAAATGTAATACGCGGGTCGTCTTCTTTTAGCTCGTCGATGATTTCGGTGTCGAAGATAAAAACGGGCAAGACCGGCCATCCGCCATGGAGTGCTTCCGCTAATCCACAATTGTCGTCAAGGCGTAAATCTCTTCTGAACCAAAATATATTAATCTTTTTCAAAGTCATATTTTTTTGAACAAAAGTAAGATAAATAATGATACGGAAGAAAAGTCTCTATATAAACAATCAATACTGTTTTTCCAATTACTAATTAATTTAGTCTATTTAGATATTTTCATAGAAGATTACGCATTAAACATAATAGTTACTTCCCTTATATTACAGAATACGGTCTCGTATATCCTTTTCCTCATAACGGCCTTATACCAAGAAACAATATATCATCCCGTTCCCCGGGTTTAGGAATGCTTTTTTCAGGGTTGTATGGAATACTAATTATTATAGTGAAAATTGATCGTATTTTTTCCCATGATCCGTCTTTATAATATAGTGTAGGATTCCATTGAGGAATAAGATTTAAAACTCGCATAAATTCTTTTGCAATCTTTGTTCTGTAATCATACAGATTTTCCCCTGTTCCTTCCATAAAATAGTAAGGTTTTCCTGAAGTGTCAAGTTTACAGTCTATGAGAACATAACCTTTGTTCAGATTAGGGTTTGCTACTAAACTCATATCAAGATTTTTATTAAGAAAATGGCGAAATTCCTCTGTCTCTCCCGGCTTATCTCCCGGAATAGAGGGAGAAAGTATTTTTCGTTCATTAGGAGCTATTCCATATTTAATTGTATCTACCTGCCCTTGGAGAAAGGGGAATGTGGTAAAAAACATACATATTGTCAATATAATTGGTCTCATTTTTTTTGATTTTAAATTGCTTACTCTTTGAAAGGTTTTTCTGCGACCGCCTATGTAGTACAGAAATATTTTCGCAAACATACATTTTTTATTAATAGAAAACATTATTGTCCGATATAATCCAAAAGATTCTTCACTTTGCTTCGATACGTTCAGAATGACAATGGATTTTGCAAAAGATAAAATTAGTGTCAACGTGAGTAAGGTTGCAGATTCTTCGCTTCGTTCCCTTTTCTTTAAACCAAAAAAAATATAATTTTGCGGAAATTAAAAGAAATAAAAAATACACACATTTTGGGATATTACCGTAGATTTATTTCAAATCCTCATTAAAAGCATCGCATTAAATAAATCAACAAAAACAAAATTCTTTCAAACAGGAATAAATGTACAGCCTCATTAGCAGTGCGTTATATTTTTGTTAATTAGAAATGAAAATGACCCTAAGCGTAGGCTGTCTGTCGGTCTGCGTCGTTCATTGCTAAGGTGGGCACCCTAACAATGGAGTCTCCTTTTCAGTTTTTTTAAGGTAATCGTTTACCTATTGGTTGTTAATTTGCCGTTTATTACTTATTAGGTACGTAAATTTTCTCCGTCATCTATCACTAATTGGGATAATTTTACCCATCTTATATTTTCAAAAGTAAAACCACATTCTCGCAGTTCGCAAGACAAGGCGCTGATAAAGGATCAATTAAAAAATAAGAATCACTATTGTCCGATAAAAAAAAAAGAAGGAGATAACTAAATTTCCTTTCTTATTGGAGTAAATTTGTAACTGCAAATTAAACACATTTACTCATGGGCTAAAGTACAATTTTTTTCGGCACATCGGTTTTCGGACAGCTAATCTCTTTAATAGTTTTTAGAGAATCCGGATAAAGACTGGGTTAAAACAAAACATAATTTAGAACAACTAACATTGTTTTAGGGGGAGCTTACTTTTTAAAATATCAAAAAAGAAGAATTATCATAATTGATATTTAATATATTATAATTTAATTTAACTGTTTTCAGATTTTTGTCGGACAATAGTGATTCAAAATGTTCTCCTATTAAAACAATAATTCAAATTATTGTTCTCTACAAAAAACAATATTTACTTATTTTGTTGTTTGTAAAAAAGAACGTATATTGTTTGCGATAATACAAAAATAATTAGTACCTTTGCAGACAAATTATTTCGATATGAAAAATTCTGAAGTAAGAACCATTGAAGATTGGGTACTTTACCGTTACAAAAGAGGAAAAGCAACATTTTCCCGCCAAGAACTTGTTGCTGATTTTTCACATTTGTCGGAACAGACAATTAAAAACAACTTAAATCTTCTGATAAAAAAAGGACAGATATTCCCTGTATTCAAAGGATTTTATTCTGTAATCCCGATTAGTTACTCGTTAATTGGGATT
>MWCE01000260.1 GCA_002069895.1 Bacteroidetes bacterium ADurb.Bin234
ACATTTTGGGATATTACCATAGATTTTATTAAAAGCATCGCATTAAATAAATCAACAAAAACAAAATTCTTTCAATTTGAAATAAATGTACAGCATCATTAGTCGTGCGTTATATTTTTGTTAATTAGAAATGAAAATGACCCTAAGCATAGGCTATCTATCGGTCTGCATCGTTCATTGTTAGGGTGGGCACCCTAATACCCAAACGAAGGCAGCGAGCCAAACGAAGGAAAGCAGCGAGCGAAGCCAGGGTGGGCACCCTAACAATGGAATTTCCTTTTCAATTTTTTAAAGGTAATCGGTTACCTATTGGTTGTTGATTTGCAGCATATTACTTATTAGGCACATAAATTTTCTCCATCATTTATCACTAATTGGGATAATTTTACCCATCTTATATTTTCAAATTAAAACCACATTCTCGCAGGTCGCAAGACAAGGCGCGGATAAAGGATCAATTAAAAAATAAGAATAACTATTGTCCGATAAAAAATAAAAAAAAGAAGGAGATAACTAAATCTCCTTTCTCATTTGAGTAAATTTGTAACTGCAAATTAAACACATTTACTCATGGGTTAAAGTACAATTTTTTTCGGCACAAAAAAAACTAAAAACTTTTTAGCACACGAATAACACGGATGCAGGAGATTTTTTTAACAGAATTTACGGATTAACATTAAACAATCCCTTTCCTTCGGTTCATAAGTCTCGTAGGACGACATCTTGGTAGATATAAAAGATAATATATTCCATTAGAGCAGCGTAGCTGCGACATGTTTATTATATAAAGATTTTATATAACAAATAGTTTGTTATCAAATTTGTGATAAGGGCAAAAACGACAACCTAGCAAGCACTCTCATTTCTGTCGTTCGTATCTTTTAACAGACAAAGTCAGGGGGTGAATTCCAATCACCCCCTGACTAATCTTTGCGTGGTTGAATTTCTATTAGATAAAACACATTATCGTTTAGCATAACCCATCAGTTTATCAGAGAGGAAAAGAAGCCGGTAAATAAAAAACATTCCGTCAGGAATGTTTCGCTCGGTAGAAGAAATGGAAAGAAAAGAAAACGGCATGCTGTTAGGTATGCCACGAATTGTTACCATAAAGAACCACAGAGGTTCAAACGAGTAAGATTCTTAATTCTTAATTCTTAATTCTTAATTGCCCCTGTCTTGCGACACCCCCTCTTTTTTATTCTGCCAACTTTCGTAAGGCGGGAAGATTTTTAATCTTTACGATTTTATTTTCAATCTCTATGATATTTTCCTGTTGCATTTCCGTGATTGTACGACTGAGAGAAGGACGTGCCACCCCAAATAAATTAGCCAATCGTTGATGCGACCACATACTTATTTCGTTTTTACCCGACATCTCCCTTTGTTGAAGAATAAAATCGGCTATTTTGCCTTTTAAACTTAACTTATATAAAGCCAATTTTTTGGTTAGAAAATAGGTCTGTTCCGAGATTATCTCTATGAAATTAAATAATATTTGTTTGTTTGTTTGAAGTATACGCACAAACTCATCGCGTGGAATCAATATCACTTCACAAGCTTCAACCGCATACACACTCACCGGATAGCGATTATCCTTTATATATAATATGGCCGGAGCCAGCACTCGGGGAGCATGCAATTCTTCTACAACAATAACTTTTCCGGCATAATTTATCTTTTCTCCTATCGCTTTACCTTTGTATAATAATATCATATTTATACATCTATCATTCTGAAAAACAATAATCGAATCTTTACTATACGATTTCTTAACATAATGTGTCTGCTTGAATAACTCCCGCAATTCTTCCATGGAAATACCCTTAAACAAACGACTTGCCAATATTTGTTCTTCCATCTTGATTTATTTTTAATTTTGTAACATATGTTACAAATAACATGCCTCATATGTATTACATTTGCATAAAAAATCATTAAGTAATTTTCAATTAAAATTAAAAAAAAATGAATGCAATGTTTTGTTCTCAATGTCAAGAAACCGCTCAAAACACCGGATGTGTTGTCAGGGGTGTATGCGGAAAAAGTCCTGAAGTTGCCAATTATCAAGATTTATTAATCTATGTCATGAAAGGTTTGGCAAAAGTGAATCAATGTTTACGTTCCTGCGGTAAAGGTTCCGATCAAGTAGACCTGTTTATCATGAACGGCTTGTTTATGACCATCACCAATGCCAATTTCGACAAAAAACGTTTTTTTCAAGAAATTAAAGCAGGTTTAGCTCTACGCGATGCCCTGAAAAAAGAAGCGGTTAACTGTAAAACAAGTTGCGACTTTTTAAGCCACGATGCCATGACCTGGACAGCCTCGACCGAAGAGGAAATGGAAGCCAAAGCCAAAATCGTCGGTATTCTTTCCACTCCCGATGAAGACATCCGCGCCTTGCGTCAACTATTGGTTTTAGGTATTAAAGGAATGGCTGCTTATGCAGAACATGCCTACAATTTAAAACATGTCGATAAAGACATTTTTGACTTTATGCAAATGGCCCTTGCCAGCACACTTTCTTCCAATCAATCCAAAGACGAACTGCTCGGTTTGGTTATGAAATGTGGTGAATATGGTGTGAAAACCATGGCCTTATTAGACAAAGCCAACACTTCAACCTACGGCAATCCCGAAATCACCAAAGTGAATATTGGTGTTAAAAACCGTCCGGCTATTCTAATCAGCGGTCATGATTTAAAAGATTTGGATGAATTATTAGCACAGGCCGAACCCGAAGGGGTGGATGTGTATACCCACTCCGAAATGTTACCGGCACATTATTATCCGTATTTCAAAAAGTACAAGAATTTGGCAGGCAACTATGGCAATGCATGGCATCGTCAAACCAAAGAATTCGAAACCTTTAACGGGCCCATTTTATTCACCACCAATTGTATCGTACCCCCACGCCCCGACAGTACTTACAGTGATAGAGTCTATACCACCGGAAGCACCGGTTTCGACGGATTTCCTCACATCGCCGACCGCGTGAATGATAAACCCAAAGACTTTTCAAAAATCATTGCCCATGCC
>MWCE01000261.1 GCA_002069895.1 Bacteroidetes bacterium ADurb.Bin234
TTATATGTACAATCCGTAGATTCCATTTTAATTATCGATACCATTTGCTCGGGCGGGCATTATGCCAACAATGGATTTGATACACTATCTATATATACCGTTACGGCATATACCATTTATGATACAAACCAAACGGTTAATCAAAACGGTTGCGACAGTACAACCATGCTACAGTTATATGTACAATCCGTAGATTCCATCTTAATTATCGATACCATTTGCTCGGGTACTCATTATACCGCTCATAATTTTGATACATTATCTATCTATACCGTTACAGCATATACCATTTATGATACAAACCAAACCGTTAATCAAAACGGTTGCGACAGTACTACTATGCTGCAATTATATGTACAAGCGGTAGATTCCATTTTAATTATCGATACCATTTGCTCGGGCGGGCATTATGCCAACAATGGGTTTGATACACTTTCAATCTATACCGTTACGGCATATACGATTTATGATACAAACCAAACCGTCAATCAAAACGGTTGCGATAGCACAACCATGCTCCAATTATATGTGCAAGCGGTAGATTCCATTTTAATTATCGATACCATTTGCTCGGGCGGGCATTATGCTAACAATGGATTTGATACACTATCTATATATACCGTTACGGCATATACCATTTATGACACAAACCAAACCGTCAATCAAAACGGTTGCGACAGTACTACTATGTTGCAATTATATGTACAATCGGTTGATTCCATTTTAATTATCGATACCATTTGCTCGGGCGGGTATTATGCTAACAATGGATTTGATACACTATCTATATATACCGTAACGGCATATACCATTTATGATACAAACCAAACCGTCAATCAAAACGGTTGCGACAGTACTACCATGCTACAGTTATATGTACAATCCGTAGATTCCATTTTAATTATGGATACGATTTGCTCAGGCGGGCATTATGCCAACAATGGGTTTGATACATTATCTATATATACCGTTATGGCATATACCATTTATGACACAAACCAAACCGTCAATCAAAACGGTTGCGACAGCACTACCATGCTGCAATTATATGTTCAGCCCGTCGACTCGGTATTAATTACCGATATGGTTTGTGCAGGCATCAGGTATCCATTAAACGGATTTGATACCATGACTTTCCACACCTTAAACAGTTATATTATTTACGATACGAATCAAAACATTAATAGTAACGGTTGTGACAGTATTACCATGTTAGCATTAACGGTATTACCTGTCGACTCCGTAATAATAACAGATACGATTTGTGCAGGATTTTCTTATTCATTACCGGGATTCCATATTACAACGATATATACTACTACCGGTTACAATATTTACGACACCCTCCAAAGTGTTAACCAAAACGGTTGCGACAGTACTACCATGCTGCAGTTATATGTACTGCCAATAGATTCTATCTTAATATTTGATACTATCTGTGCCGGTTCTCATTATATATCAAACGGATTTGACACCTTAACAATTTTTACGACAACGGAATATACAATTTATGACACCAACCGAAGCCTTAATAAAAATGCTTGCGACAGCATTACAACCTTAGTATTAACGGTATGGCCTGTTGATTCTATTTTCATCATTGATACTATCTGTGCAGGACATAATTATAATTGGAATGGATTTTATGTTAACACACATTACACCACAACAGGTTATACCGTTTTTGATACGAACTTAAACACCAACCAAAATACTTGCGACAGTATTACAATTTTACAATTATTCATCTTAGCTGTAGATTCTATCTTAATAAAGGATAGCATTTGTGCCGGAGGCCATTACACATCCATGGGATTTGATACACTCACTATGTATACTACAACCGCTTACACTATTTATGATACCAATCAAAGCGTTAACCAAAACGGTTGCGACAGCACTACCATACTACAATTGTATGTACTACCGGTCGATTCAATACTCATAACAGATATAATATGCCCCGGTATTTCATATACTATCAATGGCTTTGATACAGCAACACACCACACAACCGGTGGTTATATCATTTACGATACGAATCAAAATATTAATAAAAAAGGCTGTGACAGCATAAGCATGTTAGCATTAACAGTTTTGCCGGTTGATTCCATTTTAGTTACAGACACTATTTGCGCCGGCAATACTTATGCATCAAACGGATTTTATACAACGAGTGTTTCTACAACCACAGCTTACATTATTTATGATACCAACCAAAGCGTTAACCAAAACGGTTGCGACAGCATCTCTATGTTAGCATTATACGTACAAGCTGTCGACTCTATCATAATTTACGATACCATTTGTTCAGGCAAACATTATACTTCCAACGGATTCGATACATTAAGCAAATTATCGACCATTCTTTATACCATATTCGATACCAATCAAAATATCAATCACAAAGGATGCGACAGTATTACAATATTACAATTAACGGTATGGCCTGTAGATTCTATTTTCATAACCGACACCATTTGCGCCGGAGAAAATTATAATGATAACGGATTCGTCTCATTTTCAATGTTCACTACTACAGGCTATACCGTTTTCGACACCAATCGAAGTTTCAACCAATACAGCAGTGATAGTATTACTTTATTACATTTAACCATATTGCCTGTTGACTCCGTTATCATTCATGATACTATTTGCGCCGGATGTCGTTATAGCCACAAGGGGTTTGACACTATCTCATTATATAGCACAATTGAATATACTATTTATGATACAAATCAAACAACGAATCAAAATGGTTGTGACAGTATTACTATGTTAGGATTATTGGTATTACCCGTCGATTCGGTACTAATCGTTGACAGTGTTTGTTCCGGACGAAATTATACTTCTAACAGCTTCAATATTACAACTATTATTACAACAAAAGAATATATCATAAACGATACCAACCAAAGCGTTAATTTTAACGGTTGTGACAGTATCACTTCATTACATTTAACGGTATTGCCTGTTGACTCGATATTTATTGCAGATACCATATGTGCCGGTCGAAATTATGTTTTGAACGGATTTAATATTAAAACACATTACACCACAACAGGCTATACCGTTTTTGATACGAACCGTTTATATAACCATAATGGCAGTGACAGCATTACTATCATACAACTTACCGTCTTAGCCGTTGATTCCATTTTAATAAAAGATACTATTTGCTGCGGAAGCCATTACACATTCAACGGTTTTGATACTTTATCAAAATATACTGTCAGCGGATACATCATTTACGATACTAACCAAAACATCAATCAAGAAGGATGCGATAGTATTAGCATGTTACAATTAACTGTATTTCCGGTTGATTCAGTTTTTATCATCGACACCATTTGCGCCGGGAATCATTATACACATCACGGATTCGACACCATAACAATCTTTACAAACAATGGTTATACAATTTTCGACACTAACAAAACTGCCAATAAAAACGGATGTGATAGTGTTACTATACTTATTTTAAGCGTATTACCACATGAATTAGTGGATATTGCTGATAATATATGCTCTGGCGAACAATATACTTCCAACGGATTCAACATTTCAACCATATATAGTACAAAAAGCTATACGGTTATTGACACAAATTTTGCCATAAGTCAATATGGATGTGATAGTACTACCATTTTATCCTTAACCGTTTTACCAGTAGATTCCATATCCATTTCGGACATTATTTGTTCGGGAGAATATTATAACTTAAACGGATTTAAAACTCCGACAACGCATTCGACCTATTCTTATACTTTATATGATACACTACGTACAAACACCAAAGATGGATGTAAATGCATCAAAACATTACAATTATTGGTATTGCCTGTTGATTCAGTTTATATCTACGACAGCATTTGTTCAGGCAATGTGTATGATTTAAACGGATTTAATATCAAAGCCGTTAACTCTACTCGATCCCATGTCATCAACGACACCAATCGAAACCGTAACCTTAATTCCTGTGATAGTATAACGATTTTGCAATTAACTGTTTTAGCTACCGACTCCATCTTCATTATTGATACTGTTTGTGCGGGAGAACATTACAAATCAAACGGCTTTAATGTTCCTACTCAATCCAGCATTGAAGGTTATTTTATTAATAAATCAAACCACTTTGTAAACGAAAAAGGATGTGACAGCACAACTTCCTTATTATTAATTGTAAACCCGATCCCGGATGTAGATTTGGGTCATGATACCGCTGTTTGTCCGGGCGTTTCTTATCCGATTGAACTCAATGCGGGAGCTAATTTCACATCTTACTTATGGAATACCGGTGAACGAACACAAAAGATAAATGTAATGCAAGAAGGAAATTATACCGTAAAAACACAAAATATTCACAAATGTGAAAATTCCGATACCGTTAAAGTTGTTGATTTAACAGATTTTTATGTTCAGATTGAAAGTTTAAGCGATTTTTGCGATTATCATAAAACAACCCTCATTGCCAACACCGATGCTTCGAGTTTAATCTGGAATACCGGCGACACATCAGATAATATTGAAATTCATATACATGGAACATATTCCGTTAAAGCATATGAAATGGGATGTATGGTCGCCGATTTCTTTATCGTTGATTCATGCCTGTTAAGATTATTTATCCCTAATGCCATAACCCCTTCCGATAAAAACGATGTTAACGATTGTTTTGAAATCGTTTATCCTCCATACTTCCCTGCTACCGATTTCGAAATAATCATCTTCGATCGTTGGGGAAATAAAGCATTCAAATCAAACGACTTATATTTCAAATGGTGTGGTACTACATCCAATGATAATACTTCTCATAATAATATATTCACATACATAATAAACTTTTATGCTTATGGGGTAAAACACACCTTTAAAGGCACGATTACAGTTTTGTAAGTCTCTATGCTCTAATCATGTACCCTTTAAAGCAAATGGTCAAGAGTTGAGATTGCATAAATATCGTGATAATTTTTTGTTAACTGTTAACTTTCTTCTCGCTCTTGACTTTTTTTAAGAAATTAAATACAGTAAAAGTGCCTATAACATTTAGGATATAAAATAGACGTGGTTTTATCATAGTAGGGACAGGTTATTACCTGTCTCTACAAATTTTAGGAGTTCTTAAAAAAACATTTTATATTGTTTGGTGATTTTCTTATTTATAAGCTCTTTTCGGATTTCACTCTTTCACATAGCTTTAATTTAACATTTTTTCGTTAATTTTTGAATGTATCGGATTCAAATTACTCCGTTAAAATTTGTATTAATCTGTGGGATAATAAATGTAATAGAAAAACTAAAACTTGTTTAATTCAGTTTCCAAGCTTTCACTTGCTCTATCAATTCGGGTAAGATATCGCGGTATTCTCCTACTATGCCATAGTCGGCATATTTAAAGATGGGTGCTTTGGGATTACGATCAATCGCCACTATCTTACCGGCTTCTTTGATACCGGCAATATGCTGTATGGCACCGGATATACCCACGGCAATGTAGATTTTAGGTCGAACGGTTTTCCCTGTTTGGCCAACTTGACGGGCATATTCTGCATAACCGTCATCAACAACGGCACGACTTGCGGCCCAATCGGCAGCTATTCCGTTGGCTTGAAATGCATGTGCCAAATCTTTTACCATCTGCAGATTATCCGAAACAGCACCCCTTCCGCCGGCAACAATAATTTCAGCTTCGAAAAGGGATTGTAAACCGCTATCGCCTCTATGTGTTTGAAGAATTTCCACACAAAAATCGCTTGGGTTCCATTGTGGCGTGTAAGTGCTTATTACTCCTTTACGTGTGTTGTCTTTGGGAGGCATTTCGAAGGTCCCCGGTCGGGCAGTAGATATTTGAGGAAATTTGAATCCGAGTATGGTTGCCAATTTGCTTTCTCCGTAAGTAGGTCTATTGGAATGCAATATAGGTTTTATAATTAATTGTTCTTTTTTGTTTACATATTCTCCTATTTCCAATTTGGTGCAATCGGCGGTAATGCCACTGCCGGTACTAACGGCAATGCGCGGTGCCAATTCCCGTCCGGAGGTTGTGGCAGCAAACAAGGCTATTTCGGGTTTTCTTTCTTTTATCAAGCTCGAAAAAACAGAAGCAAACGGAAGTATCATATATTCTTTTAATCGATTGTCTTCTACCGTTATTACTTCATCGGAGCCATAGGCTATCAGTTCATCGGCAAATGCATTCACTTCATCACCTATCAATAAAGTGGTGATTTTAGTATTTTCATTCAACTGATTGGCTAAATCGCGTGCCACACCCAAAAGCTCCAAAGAAGAACGGCTTATGCCTTTATCAGTCAACTCCGCCCAAGTGAATATACCTCTATGCTCTCCTCGTATATCCTTTATGGGAAAACCGGGATGTTCGATTTTCTCATGAGTGGTTGTTTCTTCCTTTTGTTGGGTATTGTTTTTTTCATTCAAAGCAAGGAGGAGTTTTTCCACCTTTTCCTTTTCATTATTGCCTTGCATCATTGCAACGGGCTGACGCTCACTAAGCATATCCACCACTTTCACGACAATGGTAGGCGAACCGCTGATGCCGACATAGGTCGTATCCAAATGAATATCGTTAACGCTCAACATATTCACTTTTTTATTCCGTGCTTTTATCATACCGAAAAGCGAAGGTTTACGAGGAGGAATACCCGTGGGAGTCAAGGAAATCACACAAGGTACAGGGAGTTTCATCTGTTGGTAACCACCTTCGATAATTCGCTTGGCCAATACAAAAGCAGCATCGGTAACATTTATTTTTTCAACAAAAGTTGCTTGGGGAATACCGAGATTCGCTGCTACTTGCGAGGGAACATGAGCCGTATCGCCGTCACTGGTCTGACGACCGGCTAACACAATAAACGGGTCATTACTTTGATTCGAAAAACCCAAATACCGCAAAAGGCTTGCCAAAGCCAATCCGGTGGCAAAAGTATCGCTGCCTCCTAATTTTCTATCCGACAACAAATAAGCATCATCATAACCCATGGCCATTGCTTTACGCAAGGAGGTCTCAAAGGATGGCGGACCCATGGAACACACCAGCAACCGGGCATCGGGATATTGTTTTTTCAATTGCAATCCCGCTTCTAAGGCATATTGACAATCTATATTAATAATCGATTTGGCTTTGCTTCTTTCCATTAAACCATCTTCGCCCATTTTCATCTCGGAAGGAAGCGGTACTTGCTTTATTAAACTTATAATTGTTAATGACATTGTCTAATATTTTTACATGTATTGATATTCGGGGCCGTTATCGCCATTAGGCAAACACCATGTTATAGCGTTTTCGGGAGATTTAATATCACAGGTTTTGCACTGCATACAATTCTCGGAATGTAAACGTATTTCCCGATGTCCGTTTTTATCGATATGGAGTTCATAACATTCGGCAGGACAAAAATACCGACAGGGAGCACCGTATTGTTCAATATTGATTTCGTTAAACAAAACGGGATCTTTGATTTTCAAATGTGGCACTTGTTGTTCGTCATAATGTGTATGACTATAATACACATCGGTAACCTTATCGAAGGTGATTACTTTATCAAAATCAAAATAGTCTTTAAATCGTTGTTGAAAGGTTTTCCCTTTCCATTCTTTGATTTTTTTAGTTCTTTTATGATCGGCTTCGGATTTCAGTCGGCCTCTGAAGCCTGCACCTCCGCTAATGTATTGAGTGGCAAATTGAATTCCACCCCAGAACAAGCCGTCAGCAAAGGCCTGCCTTACATTTCTCACGGCATATAACTCTTTACCAATTTTACTCTTTTTGACATCTTCTGCATACCGGCTTAGCGTTTTCTCAGAGAAATCATCAGCTTGTAATGCCTTAAAAGCCGTTTGAGCGGCCAACATACCGGAATGCACTGCCAAATGTATGCCTTTCAAAGCAGGCATTGCTAAAAAGCCGGCAGCATCACCCACTATGAGTCCGTGATCGACGTAGAGTTTGGGCAGGGCATAGTATCCTCCTTCGGGTAAGGTTTTGGCTCCGTATTCTAATAAGCGGCCTCCTTGCAACAAATGCCGAATGAAAGGGTGTGTTTTCCATATCTGAAAAGCATGATGAACATCGAAAGTAGGATCTTGATAATCCAAACCTACCACCAATCCCAATGCCAATTTATTATCTTTTAATCCATACACAAAACCTCCGCCGAATTCATTATGAGAAAGAGGAAATCCCATGGTGTGATACACTTCACCGGCGCAAATACGACCTTCGGGTATTTGCCACAATTCCTTACATCCCAGGGAATACATTTGTTCGTTACTGTCTTTCATCAATTGAAATCTATCTTTCAACTGTCCGGTCATAGTCCCTCTACTGCCTTCGGCAAAGACAATCAAGTCGGCTTTTACGGTAGTTCCTTCTTGAAAGTTTTCCATGGGTTTGCCTTCGTGATTCAATCCGGTATCGTTGGTTTTCACACCGCTTAATCTATTGTTTTCAAACAAAAGTTCGTTCACGGAAAAACCGGAATAAATCTCCACCCCTTTTTCTTCGGCAACAGTCGCCAAATAGCGGCAAAGCTGACCCAGCGAGGCTACTTTATTTCCTTTATTACCCATATAGGGTGGATGAAAAGGTATTTTAATCTTCCAATTTCTACCTAACCAGACAACAGCATCCTTTTTCACCTCCGAGTCGAAGGGAATGTTTTGGTATCCTTTTTCGGATAACAATTCACGGAAAACACACGATTTAACAATAGCACCGGAGAGAATATGACTCCCTATGGAAGCTCCTTTTTCAATTAAAAGTATACGTTTAGAGACTTGTCCTTTATTCAACAAATCGGCTAAATGTATGGCCGTTGCCAGACCGGCAGGCCCTCCGCCTATAATTAACACATCCGTTGTAACTATATTATCTGTATGCATTCCGAATTAATAGGTTGAAATTTATTTTAACTTTATCTTATCCCCTTCCTTAACTACATCATCTTTCGTCAGAGCGTTTATTTTACGCAGCGCTTTTTCGCTGCAAGCATAAATCTGTGCAATATCACGTAAGGTTTCACCTCTTTTTACCAGATGTTCACTTGTTTTATCGGATTGATTGGCTTTTTTGCTTATATACACTATTTCTCCTTCAACAGGCTCATAAGAGAGATAAGGCACATCATTAAATTTTCTTAATTGACCGATAGTCAATTGTACATCCACTGCAATATCATAAAAAGTTTCATCTCTTTTGGCTATGATAAAGTATACATTATTATTAATGTATACCGGACGTTGCGTATAAGGATAGTTCACCGGCTTGAATTCCACATCCCGGCTTTTAATTACCGTCTGAATTTGAGCAGCCGGTTCAATTTGCGCCCTGTCATTTATCCCTTTTTCCTTATCAGGATGTTTGGAACCGGTAAAGCGGTTTCCTTTCTTATAATCTTCCGTATCATAATCATTTAGTTCATACCTTTCAATTAAATCTATTAATCTATCGGCATAATGTGGGTCGGTGGCATAACCGCATTTTTTCAATCCTTTGGCCCATGATTTATAATCGGTGATTTTTAAATTATAAAGATCGGCATACCTTTCTTTCTTCAGAAAAGCCGAATGGTCGTCGAAAGATTGTTCAACGGAAGGATAGGAACGAAAACATTCGTGTTTTTGATCGTCGTCTTTGTGAAACGTTTTACCTTTCCAATCGGAATGACATTTTATTCCAAAGTGATTATTAGCTTCTTTGGCCAAATCACTTGTCCCTGCTGCCGATTCCAAAATGCCTTGTGCCAATGTAATACTGGCCGGAATGCTGTAATCTTTCATTTTTCTTACGGCTAATGAATGGTAGCTTTCTATATAATTTAAAATATCTTTTTCGGTATATTGTGCATAAACAATAGCATTGCACATCAGGAAAACAAACAAAATGTTTTTTCTCAATATTGTTATTCGCATTCTTTTTTTATTGTTCTAATTTTAATTATTCGTATTGGAAACGTGTCATATAAAGTTTTTATTGTATACAGATATATGTTTTATGCATACTTGATTCTCTCCTCTTATGTTATTACACATACATCTTAATAACATCTTTTATTTTCATTAACCTCTGCCATTCATTCGGTCGCAAAAAATGTTCTTTCTCAAAATGAGATAATTCCTTTTCCAAATCTGTGTCTTTATATTGTTGATATAAAGGAGTAGTTTGAAAATACTGCAAAAGAGGCGGAAGTGTTTCATAGTGTTTGCAAGCTTCGCATAATGCAATGCAGACTTCCTTTCTAGTACCAACACATTCAAAAGGTTTAACCTCCGTTTCTCCGGTAAGTTCCTTTAAAACAGAAATTAATGTTTCGTTTTCAAATAAATTAGTTCCGAAAACAACGGATAATGCTTCCGGTTCCACAAAAGGAGATAATATGATAAAGGTAAACAAACATTTCGGGCAACGGCAACACCAAACATCGGTTTTACTTCCGGCATTGCAACTTTTAAATACCGAAAAATACTGAGGTAATTGCGCAAACAAGCAAGCTATTTGCAGTTCACTCAAGGGACGTAGAAAACTGTAATAATTTAATTCGTCATTGATATATCGGGACACATAATGCCTGAAATCCGATTCAAATTCAAAGGATTTAGAATATTGATGATTCACATCGGAATCTTGAACCGTAGCTTCGTTGGCACTGGATTCGTTGGAAAGAGCAATATTTTTTTTCTGTGATAAAACAGCCAACAACAAAGCATAAAAAGCCAACATGGCCGAAAAAGGAGTATGCCCGTTTAAAAAACCTTTGGCATTTAAATCCAACAACAAAGGATCGATGGTTCTGTCGATTTGCAGAAAATCATCTTTATATCCGGCCACTTCAACACAAGCTGATGTAGCTTCACGCTGATTGATAATCAGGGGAATGCTATTGCCATCTTTTAATAATTCGAGTGTTACCGGCGAATCTTTTCCGCCTCCCACAGGAATAATGGTTTCGTTATTTAAAACGAAGGATTGTTTTTGATATGATTTGGCATTGTTCGATATGATTTCAACAAAATCACTGTAATTGGTTTGAATGTTGTTGCAATAAAAGAATTCGCCCAAGCCATGATAATAGATCTTTTTCCACCAGGCAACGGCATCGGTATCCAAATATCCGGTTTCTACTACAATCTTAGGCGGACAAGCACATTTCCAATAACTTATCAACTCAATCATCCCTATATGAAAAATCAGATTCTCTAAAACATGCCCTTGATTTGAGCTATAAAAAGCAGCATAACTATTATGAAAAGGAATGACTGAAACCGGACGAAAACGAATATCTTTACCTATACAAAAATCAAAAGTAAGGATTAAATCATTATTTTTAAACTCATAATTAAAAGCATGATAATAGAAAACAGGATATTGTTTTCGCAAGGATTCAAACTTTTCCGAATGATTGTACGGCACCATTATTTTTTGTTTGCAAAGGTAGATAAAAATATCTAATTATTTTGCATCATTAGTATTGAGGTTTATTCTTTTTCAATTCACGATTTTATATTTTTCATCTTTCTAACAGACTATTTTATTTATTTTAACGTTATTATTCAAATTTTCAATTAAACATCTATTGAAATGAAAAAGGTATATGTTATAACAGTGTTGGTTTTTATTTCAGGCATTGTCGAAGCACAATTATTAGATTCTGCTGCTTTGTCGAAAGAAACGATGTATAAATCGCTTGATCAAGCTAAAAACGTGCATCCCGACAGCGTGTTACGCCTATCGTTAAAATGGAAAAAGACAAAGAATTTAGGTATGGAATTGAGTAAATATAAATATTTACAAGAACTGCACCTGAATCGTATGCGATTAGATGAAATACCCTCAGAAGTTTTTCAACTGACCAATTTAGTCATATTAGATTTATCAAACAATCGCTTGGTAAGCATACCGGCCGAAATCGGAAATTTAGTCAACTTAACACATCTCACACTCAGTCAGAATTATTTGATAGAAATCCCACCCACCTTCAAACACCTCAAAAAACTTGAGTATTTAGACATTTGGAGTAATTCCATCATTACCTTTCCGTATGAAATGAGCGAGTTGAAGGAAACCCTTCGCATGGTGGATATGAGAGTGATATATATGAACGACTTACGTAAGGAAGACCTCCAAAAACTATTACCCAAAACAACATTCTTATTCTCAGAATCTTGTAATTGCAATTAGAAGCACATTTGATGCAACACACTTAGGTTGCTTGCAGTGCTTGACCTTTTCCCAACAAAAAGGAATCTGCGGGCAAAAAGAAAATGAATAGCAAACATCTGAAAAACAATAATTATAATTAGGGCGTGCCCCTTCGGGTCGGGCTTTCCGCTACAAGTCCTCGCTCGCAAGCTCGCTGTGGGCTTTCCGCTTCAATCCCTCACGCACGCTCTTTACCAACCATTTACGTTAATTAAACAAGTCATTTCAAGGAAACGAAATCAGAAAGTCAGGGGGTGATTTGGATTCACCCCCTGACTAAATCTGTCAAAGTACACTAAAGACACCAACGACAGAAATGCAACTGCTTGCTTTGGAGTCCTTAGTGTTGTTTTTGTCCTATGTTTAATTCGTGCTAATCCGAGGGCGAGAAAGTGAAGAGTGAAGAAATCAATTAAGAATTAAACTTGATGCAACGCATTGAAAAACTGAAAACTGAAAACTGAGAATTGAAAACTATAATCCGATCGGTTTTGATTTTTCAATTATTTTTACTTTAATTCCCATAATTATTTGATATTTAATGTTTTAAAAAATTTTTACAAGTGTTATTGATAATTAAATAAATACTGATGAATTCTTCACTGAAAAGACCCCCTTGAACCAAGTTAGGTTCAAAAAAATACTGCTTTGGTTTGCTTTTGAACCACGCTTGGTTGGTGCGTGAACCACGCTTGGTTGGAACTCCAAGCAAGGCAGCATTTTTCGCAAGCAAGCGTGGTTCAAGGGGGGGCCTTCAATGAAGAATTTTCTGGAATATAAAGGCTTTGAAACTATGTTTTTCATCGCATTTTTTATTATTAATACATTTAAAATGATATAAATTTAAGGCTGTGTTCTAATTTACAATGTCTATATAAGAACACAGCCAAAAATTTTATTTACTAACTACAAAATTTTTCTTTTCTAAGACGAAAATTTTTGAAACAGAAAAAAGGTATTTCACACGGTTTTTATACCCCAAAGCCAGTCATGATCGAAAGAATCATATGCGTAAAGCCCGACCCCGAAGTGGACACCCTCCAAAAAGAATTAAGTGCTATCTTTAAAAACAATGTATTATGTAATAAAAAATCATATCTTTGCAAACTAAATTTAAAATATATTTAAATAAAATCAAAATAATTACAATGAGAAAGTTAACATTAATATTAAGTGCCGTGCTGATGCTAAATGTTTCCATGGTGCTTGCAGACGAAGGCATGTGGTTGCTTGCGCTTTTGAAAAACCAAAATATAAGCGAAATGCAAAAAAAAGGTTTAAAATTAACGGCAGAACAGATTTACGATGTCAATCAATCGTGTTTAAAAGATGCCGTTATAGGTTTAGGCAATGCAGGACGACCCTTTTGGCACTTTTGTACCGGCGAAATTGTTTCGCCCGAAGGATTGTTTTTCACCAATCATCATTGCGGTTTCGGCATGATACAATCCCATTCCAGTGTTGAACATGATTATTTAGCCGACGGATTTTGGGCCTATTCCAAAGATCAGGAACTCCCCAACGAAGGCATAACAGCTTCTATATTAGTAAGGATGGAAGATGTTACAGAAAGAGTGATGTCGGCATTAAACAACGACATGAACGAAACCAAACGAAACGAAGCCATAGAGAAAATCTCAAAAAAAATAGCCGAAGAAGCAACCAAAGATACTAAATACCATGCTTATGTAGCTGATATGTTTGAAAACAATCAATTCTTTTTATTTGTGTATACCATATATGAAGATATTCGCTTGGTAGGAGCACCGCCTTCCTCTATGGGTAAATTCGGTGGCGATACCGATAACTGGATGTGGCCTCGTCATACAGCCGATTTTTCCATGTTCCGCATTTATACCGCTCCCGACGGCTCACCGGCTCCTTATGCAAAAGAAAACGTTCCTTTAAAACCCAAACATTTTTTACCCGTTAGTATTAAAGGGATTGAAGACGGTGATTTTGCTATGATTATGGGATTCCCTGGTACAACAAACCGCTACATCACTTCTTACGGTTTACAAGAAACCATGGATGTTACCAATAAGCTTCGTTATGAAATCAGAGACGTGAAAATAAACGTGTTACGTAAAGAAATGGCTTCCGATCAGGCAATACGTATTAAATATGCTTCGAAATATGCCAGTTGCTCAAACTATTGGAAATATTCCAACGAGCAAAACAAAGCTTTAAAAGCATTGAATACAATGGATATAAAACGTGAAATTGAAAAACAATACTTAAAATGGGCTGAAGGAAAAGAGGCAAAATATTCCGACGTATTGAAAATACTAGAAAAATCTTATGCCGACCGTAAACCTTATGCTACTGCCCGAATGTATGTATTGGAAGGTTTGTTAACCGGACCCGAATTGCCTTATTTCGCCGTTCAATGTTCAGGATTGATAGCAGCTCTCGAATCGAAAGATCAAGTACGTATTGACGGATTGATTAAAAAATTAAAAGAAGTAGCCATCGATTTCTACAAAGATTATAATCCGGCTACCGAACAAAAATTGATAGCCTCATTATTTGAATATACTTACAAAAATATGGATCCTCAGTATTATCCTGATTTCTTTGGTCAAGTAGAAAAGAAATTCAAAGGAGATTTTAATAAGTATGCACAAACGATGATTGAAAAGTCGGTTTTTGCTACCCAAGAAAAATTCTATGCTTTTCTTGACAATCCGAATCCAAAAGTATTAAAAACCGATTTGGTCTTGATTGCAGGTAATAGCATATATGCCAAATACCGAGAACTAAGCACTTCCATGCGTGATGCAGGCAAACAAGTTGATGAAGCCAATCGCATGTTTGTGGAAGGAATGCTCGACATTAACAAAGGAAAAGCCATGGCCCCCGATGCCAATTCAACCATACGATTAACTTACGGCAATGTAGGTTCCTATAAACCCAGAGATGCAGTTAACTATAATTATTATACTACCATTGAAGGGGTGATGCAAAAAGAAGACCCTAATAGCAGTGAGTTTACTGTTCCCCAAAGATTAAAAGATCTATATAAAGCAAAAGATTTCGGTCCTTACACCAATAGTAAAGGTGAATTGGTTGCATGTTTTATCACCAACAACGACATTACGGGAGGAAATTCAGGATCCCCGGTAATCAATGCTAAAGGCGAACTGATAGGATTAGCTTTCGACGGCAACAGCGAAGCGATGTCGGGCGATATTGATTTTGAAGAGAACTTACAACGTTGTATTAATCTCGATGTGCGTTATGCCTTGTTTATTATTGATAAATATGCCGGCGCTACAAACCTAATCAAAGAAATGAAAATTGTTAAATAAATCATTACAATAACATAAGAAAACACCGGCAACAGTCCGGTGTTTTTTTTATAAGCCGGTTAATCATAAAACGAATTTTTGTACTTTTGCATTCAAATACCGCACAATGGAAGTTATCATAGACTATTTTCCCGAAATAAGCAAAGAGCAAAAAGCAAAATTCAGTGAATTATTACCGCTCTATAAGGAATGGAACAAATGCATAAACGTTATTTCACGTAAAGACATTAATCATTTATATTTGAATCATGTGTTGCATTCCTTAAGCATTGCGAAGTTGATTTCCTTTGAAAAAGGGACAAGTGTGTTGGATGTTGGAACGGGAGGGGGATTTCCCGGCATCCCTTTAGCGATTCTTTTTCCGGAGGTTTCTTTTCATTTGGTTGATTCTATTGGAAAAAAGATTAAAGTGGTTAGTGAAATTGTAAAAGCATTGAATTTAGAGAATGTTACTTTTTCTCATCAAAGAGTGGAAGAACTTAAATCCAAGTATGATTTTATTGTAAGCAGAGCGGTTACCTCTTTACCTGTTTTTTATCAATGGGTGTATAATAAAGTAAAGAAAAATTCTTTTAATCCCTTAAACAACGGACTTATTTACTTAAAAGGAGGAGACATCACCGAGGAATTAGCGGCATTACATCCTCAAAAAATTGATATTTATCCCATCGATTTGTGGTTTAAAGAAATGTATTTCAAAGAAAAAAAAATAATCTATATGCCGATAGGAGGAAATATATAAATCCAACTGTTGAGACGTAGCATGCTACGTCCTCACTAGTAATAGTCCTGTGAAATTTATTTCTGAACGGTCATCTTTTTCACGATGCGTTCGTGATTGTATTCTACACTGTAATAATATATCCCGTTCGAAAAGCCATGAATATCTATTTCCATTTCATGATTCCCCGCTTTTGAATATATCTTTTTAGCATATAATACTTGTCCGTTAATACTTGTAATTATCAGGCTAAGAAATCCGTCTTCCGGAATTTGATAGGGAATCGATGTTTTTTCGGAAAACGGATTCGGAATGTTTTGTTCTACCTTCCAAGAGAAGTCAGCGAGTTCGTTTATATCCGTTTTAGCATTAATATGTAAACTTGTCATATGCGATTGCCCGCATTGATTTACACTATTTACACTTATATATCCATCATTTAGATCGGAAACATCGATTAAAATGCTATCTAAAGTACTTTCCCCTACCCAATAAACGTTTGAAATATTCCATCGATATGATTGAGCATCTTTGACAGGTTCAATATAATACACATATTTTCCAATGGTTGTAATTACCGTGTCACCATATATTTTGTTTGGAGCTGCGGGTATTGATAATACATATAAAGTTAACTTGGTTATGCTGTCGCAGCCGGTTTGAGTATGATAAGTAATATCATAGTTTCCCTTGGAAGTAAAAATACGGTTTTTGTAAATATAGGGTAATTCACTTTCACAAATCGTTACGGTGTCGAATTGAGTATAAGTAGGATTAACATATAATGTCAGATTTACGATGCTATCACAACCATAAATAGATTGTAAATTGATAGTGTAATTTCCATGGGTATATAGGATGCTGTCACCGTATGAAAAAGGCAATTGGTTTTCACAAATGCTAATGGTATCCAATGATTGAAAATCGGGATGAAGGAATAAACGCAATGTAATCAAACTATCACATCCATTTGTTTTGTAGAGATGTATGTTATAAGTTCCGGCGGCATAAAATATACTATCACCGTAGGTATACGGAAGTTGTTTTTGGCAAATACTAAAAGTATCGGAACGATGATAGCTTGAATCGACATATAAATACAAACGTATCAAACTATCACATCCATTGATGGTTTGATAAGGAATGTCGTATATACCTTCGGTAAAGAAAGTGTAATTGCCATAGGAAAAAGGCAAATCATTTTCGCAAACGTATAACGTTTCTTTTTGATTAAAAGAAGGATTGACCAGTAAATGTAAAACCATCAAGCTATCACAACCATTCACGGTATTATAGTGAATGTTATATGTGCCGGCAGAATGGAAAACACTATCACCGTACACAAAAGGTAACTCATTGTTGCAAATAATTAAAGTATCCGTTTTGATGAATATAGGATTTACTTGTAGATGCAATGTTATCAAGCTGTCGCAACCGTTCATTGTTTTAAAGAGGACTGAATAAGTTCCTGCTGCATGAAAGATACTGTCGCCATACGTAAACGGCAATTCATTGTTGCAAATGCTTAGGGTGTCGCTATGCGAGTAAACAGGATACACATACAATTGCAAAGTAATCAAACTGTCGCATCCTTGTGAAGTATGGAAATGAATGTCGTAACGACCTTCCGAGAACAATATACTATCGCCGTAGATATAAGGTAATTCATTATGGCAAATACTTAAGGTATCGGTGCGATGATAAACAGGATTCACATACAACTTAAGCGTGATTAAACTATCGCAAGCATGGGTGGTTTCGAAATGAATGTTATAATTACCCGAAACATAAAGAATTGAATCTCCGTAGATATAGGGCAATTCATTTTGGCATACTGTTAGTGTATCGGTATGAATATAAGTAGGGTTAACAAATAGTTGCAATGAAATCACGCTGTCGCATCCGTTAATTGTGCTAAAATAAACATCATAATTACCGGCAACATGTAACAGGCTGTCGCCGTAACGGAAAGGTAAATCATTTTCACAAACACTTACTGTATCCGTTGAATGATAGATCGGATAAGTGTATAATTGTAAAGTAATCACACTGTCGCAACCCGACATTGTCTGGTAATTCAACACATAAGTGCCTGCCGAAATCAACACACTATCCGCATAAACAATGGGTAATATATTTTCACATACATGTAAGGTATCGGTAATATAAAACGTTGGATTAATCGACAAATCCAAAACAAATATACTGTCACAACCATAAGCGGTTTTCAACGTATCATAATACAGTCCGGAATTAAAGTATTGTTTTCCTCTCCAAGAATAATAGGGATTATGATTGTTGCAAAAGATTACCGTATCGATTTGCTTGTAAATAGAGTCTATATAAAGTTGCAATCGAAAAACACTATCGCAACCGTTTAAACATGTATAAATAATATCATACGTTCCTTCTTCGGTAAAATATCGGTTTTGATAAAGAAAGGGCAGTTGATTGGGACAGACGGTAAACGTATCTTTTTTAAGATACATTCTTTTAATGGTTGTATGAATACTGCACAAATCGTTTGTATCGACTCTGTCGATCTGGTAATACAATTTTGCCGATAAGTTAATGTTCCCTAAAACACCGGGCATATCACAAACAACATTAAGACTTTGTAAAGGAGCGATAATACCTGAAGTAAGGCTAAATAACCTTCTTATTTGAATAGCATTAATATCTATTTCCAACGTAACAGGCCTTGAGGATATATCAAGGGTATCACTCCCATGATTAGTTAGACAAATTTCAACCGGAATCATATCAACAACGCAAGCGGTTGATCCGTTGGCCGGGTATGATACGGATAAACTTACATCAAAATCCAAATATTCATAAACACCCATCAACGTAATCGCATTCCGTTGTTTACCTGTAATATCTTTTTGCACATAAGATAATCGAGGGCAAGTAAATCCGGTAGTATCTTTTAATTCCAAACTAGGATATAAAATATACATAAACCTGTTTATGGAATGGATATCCTGCTTAGTTGCATTACGAAGATCTAACAAAGTATTTATAAATACACCTGCATATGCTATATATAAACCGGATGTATAATAATTGTTATAATCAACAGTATAATAAGTAGTATCATAATAACTTCCGTTCATATCTCTTTCATAATAAATGGGGAAAGTCCCCGTATCGGGATAAGTATAATCAACATAAAAGAGATTATTTTTAATGGTTGTTTTTAGTGTTGAAACGGGATTATATGTTTTTAAGCCTTTAACATTCTGTCCATTATTTCCATACAAAAACAAGGAGTTATGCAAAAAGGAAACGCTATCTTTAATCTTATATAAAACCGCTCCTTCTGAACCGTTGATAGAACGAAGGATTATTTTATTATTTATAATAGAAAGCCCTGTTTTATTAAAACCTTCGGGTATTCCAATCGAATCGACAATAATAATACCGTTAGCATAAGCAATACTTGGATTGGTTGAACTAATATAGTTCCCATCCATTGTTTTTACATATGAACCTTTTGTTAAATAAACAGCAGTCCAGTTTTGATTATCGGAAACATCATAACTTCGTGATGAAATCGTATTATGAGAAATGCTTTCGAAACGAGCATAACAATTTGAAAAAACAGCTTTGGAATAAGCATTTGTAAAAGTATTACTGTCAATAGTTATTCCAAAAGCATCATAATTAACCGACAAAGGGCCTTGGGGTTTATGGAATACCATATTATAAAATCCCCCATTGATTTTGTTTTTTATAAAAGCAATATTAATTAATGTATAAATAGAATCAACAGGTTTATTAAAATATATACAAGCATACCCATCGTTTTTTGCATTGGGATTTGAATAAATACTGCATTCATAAAAGAAAATATGTTCATTCCTATTAAAAAAGTGTATTGCAATTGTAGTGGAATCGCTTCCTATTGTAATATTTTTAAACGTTATATGTTTAACATCTTTCAATATCAATACTTTACCTAAATTTTTGAGGATAGTTTTTGATAAAGAAGTTATAGTAATTGTATTGATTGAACTCACACCCGGAACGCTATCTTTTAGCATTTGTTCCCCGTTTAAATCTGAAAGAACCAATAGTGTAACCGGACCTTTAATCCCATTGCTTTTCAATTCGGTATAAGCATTAGTCAACGAAGGGAAGTTTCCTGTTATTCCAACAGTATAAATCCCACTCATTTGAGCTGTTACGCTTAAATAAAACTGTAAGAATAAACTAAAAAATAAAAGTTTCCTCATAAATACTTTATTGCGTCAACGTATATATATCGATAAAAGTATATATTCTTATAAATTATTTACTGTTATTTATTATTTTTTCAATTATTCTTAATGAACTTACATCTCAATCTTTTTAATTTAGCACTTATTTATAATAAATTCAGCAAAGGGTCAACATTATTTGTTAAAATAAACTTTCCGACAAAACAAACACTATCAACTGTGATTACAGATAAAAAAAGAGGACATCTTTGCAGGATGTCCTCTCTTTATTCAAATTAAAAAAACTATTTTACAGCATCTTTAAATGCTGCATTATCTTTAAAGTTTTTAAATTCCATGTCTTTTAATGCTTGTGTTTTATAATCGGAATCGAGTTCACAAGCTTTAGATAAATTTTTGAATAATATATTCGTATCGTTAGTTCTGGCACCGATAATTGCCAATAAATAATAATCTTTAGCAGATTTTTGTTGAATACAATCAATGGTTGATTTTGCAGCGGTATAATCTTTTGTTAAAATTTGATTAAGTGCTACATTATAATTACATTTCGTTGCACTGAATGCATTTGTTGCCGAAGTGTAATCACCAGTTTTCATACTAACGATTCCTATATTATAATCTTGGTTGAAGCCAGCTTTTTGTGATGCTTCAAAATATTTTTTAGCGTTTTCGTAATCACCACTTAACAAGGCAATAATTCCCTGATTATTTAACACTTCACCTTTATTGGGACTTAAAGAGTTTGCTTTATCTAATAATTTTTTAGCTTCATCAAAATTACCTTCGGATGCTTTAATACAAGCTAAATCGTTATAAGCTCTGTAATCATTGGGATAAATTTCGGTTGCTTTTTTAAAGATATCGGCTTTTGTTTTAAGATTAGTTGTTAAAGATGCAGCATATAGCAACTCATCGTTATTTAATGAATCGGGTTGATTGGCTGCCATTTGTGCAATCTGTTCATCCGTTTTCTTATTTTCAAGACAATTTGCTTTTACAATGGCACGACGCAAACTCGGAAGGATTTCATTATCTATTTCATTATAAATAGCAATCATATTCCTGATTTGTTGTTCACGTTGGTCTAAATCACTTTGTGATTTAATCACATTAACAATTTGACTTTTGTCTTGTATGGATGAATTGTTTACAGCTTCAATAAAACCGTCCCAGTCTTCACCGTTATCTTTAAGATTATAGGTAATTTCTTTCTTTAACTCTTTTTCATCCTTTTTTTCTTTTTTAGCCATTGCTTTAATGGTTTTATTATATTCTGATTCAAACCATTTTTTACCTGTTTCGGAACGTTTGCTTGATAATTCTTGATTACGTTTCAATTCACCTTCGGGAGAAGCCCAACCGACAATATCAACTGATTCAACATTTTTATATTGAGATACAAAAGACATCAAATCTTTTAGAGCTTGTTTATTTTCTTCTTTTTTATTAAAAGGAAGGTTCCAATTTAGAACATCTCTGTTTACTTCAAAAAATATAACGGCGGTTTTTTCAATTATTTTTGGCCCTGTATAATTGTGGTCGGCAAAAACAAAAAAAGATCCGTTTGCGCTTTGGCCTTTATAAGCGAGATTGGGTTGAACCGAAACTCTTTCTGACGTAGCAATGGTTCCTTCAGCCAGTTTGATTTCGTTTAGAGATGCTTCTTTGGTTTTAAGTTTGGCTGATGAAGTGAGCATTAGTTCACAAGTCTGGTATGCAGGTTTATAGTCGATAGTTTGAGTTATAGTAAATTTTCCACCTGATTTATATCCAATCACGGTATTGTTTCCGTTTACTTTTTCTCCTTCCAAATTAATGGTTTGTAGTGTGGTTGTTTCGCCTGTAGATGTTTTAATAACAGGAACTAAACTTAATGTTGCTTTTTTGTTGAAATACTTTTTCGGAAAATTTCCTTGTATTTCCATGGTCATTTTTCCTCCGTGAGTTTCAAGAGGATTCGGAGTTACAGAATAGGATACGCTTGTTTGTTTTTTTACCATTTTTTTCAGTCCGCAGTTTGTAAATAATAACATTCCGGAACTAAGTAATAAAATTGAAATAACCTTAAATGTCTTCATAATAAGATATGGATTTAGTAATTAAAATTTAAATTTATTTATCGTTATTTTGTTCATATATATGTTTGGGGTAGTAAATATCATCTTTAACAACAAAACTTTGTGGATACATAGGGACTATTAATTGTTGAAATCCTCTTGCATCGGAACGTGTTCTGAAATCGCCGACACGTACCCTGAAATTCGGTTCCTTAAAAATAATATAAGTACTGATTTTGGGAAAACGTGAAGCAAATTCATTGCGAATATTTGTAGCCTGTATTCTTGAATTATTTCCTGAATCGAAAAAAATCTGAACTCTATATCCTTTTAATTTCCCATCAAAATTTTTATTGGAAGAAATATGTTGTTCCGTCAATGTTATTATCGCTTGTTGAGAAATAACATCAACCTGAGCATTTGCAGAATTGATTTTACAAAGCATTAAAAATAAAACACATATCATAGAGTATATAAAATCCATTAATATTTTAGATTTATATTATGAACCCTTAATTTTTTGTTTGCTAAAATATAAAAAAAACATGAATGAAATGTATTTATATTTAATTATTTTATAAAAAAAGAATTGAACTTTATATAATCAGTTAATTTATAACAATATAATCTCAATTCAATGGCATAGTTAAAATTTAAAATATTTTGCACTTTCCTCTATATATTTTTAAAAGAAATATTTATCCGTCTGTGTGTAATTAGTCAATTTTATGTAAATTTGCATCTGTTTTTAATTTAAAAAAAATCAAGAAAACAAATGAGCTTCAAGGTTAAAACAATAAAATACATTTTAAAGAAAACAGGATTTAAAATCGATTACAATGTTCCCGCCGAAGCACGAAAAAGCGTTATGGCTTTTGCACCTCATACGAGTTTGTGGGATTTTATAGTGGGAAAAATGGTTTTTGTTGCTATGGGAGTAAGAATTAAGTTTCTGATTAAAAAAGGATTTTTCTTTCCTCCTTTGCGTTATTTTTTAAACAGATGGGGAGGCATACCTGTTGACAGGAAGCATATCAGAAATTTACCCGTTCAAGTAGGAAACCTAATTAAAGAGTCGGATGAAATGACCGTTTTGATAGCACCCGAAGGGACAAGAAAATTAGTGAAATCATGGAAAAGAGGTTTTTATTTTGTAGCCCAATATGCTAATGTTCCCATATTCTTATCCTATTTAGATTGGAAGACAAAAAAAGGAGGAATAGGACCGGCTATCTATCCCAGCGGTGATTATGAAAAAGATTTGGAAAAAATTTATGACTTCTATAGAGGCATGCAAGGCAAACATCCGCAGAAATTCAATTTATAATTTTTTATGCAATACCTACAATATATATATAGTTTTATAAAAAAATGCCTGGTTTTTCTATTTGTGTTTTTAATAAAAGCATATCAATACACCATTTCACCCTTAACACCTGCAAGCTGCCGTTTCACTCCTACTTGCTCTGTTTATGGCATAGAAGCCATTAAAAAGCACGGCCCTTTTAAGGGGGGGTGGCTTACCATCAAACGCATCTTGTCTTGTCATCCATGGGGTAAAAGCGGTTATGATCCCGTTCCTTAATCCTTTGTTTTGACAACTATGTTTGTGGAAAATAATCACAATTTATTCCAAAAATAAAAATAATTTTAACCGAATTATTCGTTTAATCACAGTAAAAACAAACAGTATATAGACTAATGCGCTAATATATAAACATATATAATATTTGTTTTTTTTTATAACAATTGGTTGCCATAAAAGTTTTTTTTTTACTTTTGCATTGCTTTTGAAAATGACCAATGGTGTAATGGTAGCACTGCAGTTTTTGGTACTGCCTGTCTAGGTTCGAATCCTGGTTGGTCAACAAAATTGTTAAAGAGTAGACGTTTTAAGAGATAATTAAGAAGGAGAAACCAAAAGTTTACTCCTTTTTTAATACTATATAATGATGAATATTATAAATAGCGATTCGGTAACAAAATGGGTCTTGGAAGTTATTCAAGACACTGATTTATTTATTACTGAAGTAAAAATAAAAAAAGGGAATGTTATTTATATTTTTTTAGACGGTGATAAAGGAGTGAGTGTTGATGCATGCAGTAAAGTAAGTAAGTATGTGGAACAACAATTAAGTAAATCCAAAGAAGACTTTGAGCTAAACGTTTCCTCATTCGGGCTCGGTCGACCGTTAATACTGTTTCGTCAATATAAAAATGCAGAAGGAAAAATACTTTCCGTTAAAAAGAAAGACCAAAGCAAAATTAAAGGTATATTGATTAAAGCACAAGAAGATAACATCCAAATTCAAACACAAGGCACTAAGAAGAATCCATCGGTGATTTATCAAATACCTATGCAAGAAATTGATGAAGCCAAAATTGAAGTTGTTTTTAAAAATTTAACATAAGATATATTAAGAGATGAAAGAAGAAAATAGTCTGATAGAATCCTTTTCCGAATTCAAAGAATCAAAAAGCATTGATAGAGAAACTTTAATGTATATCATGGAAGATGTATGCAAACACATGCTGTTGAAGAAATACGGACAGGAAGCAAACATCAGTGTTATTGTGAATCCGGATAAAGGAGATATAGAATTTCAGCGATATTTTGAGATCGTAGACGACGGCAATCTTACCGACCCTGTTACGCAAATCGAATTATCGGAAGCTATCAAAATTGAACCCGATTTTGAAGTTGGAGAGGAAGTATGTCAAAAAATCCGATTAGAAGATTTTGGAAGAAGGGAAATTCTTTCACTTCGACAGAATTTGGCTACTAAAATCATGGAATATGAAGGAGACATTATATATCAAAAATATAATAACCGAATCGGCGAAATAGTCAATGGCACCGTTTATCAAGTATTTAAAAAAGAGATAATGATGCAAGATGAGGAAGGGATTGAATTATTGCTGCCTAAAACCGAACAAATACCGGGCGATTTTTATAAGAAAGGCGATCCCATACGAGCCGTTGTTACCAAAGTGGAACCCAGGGTTAATTCATCTTTAATTGTTGTTTCCAGAACTTCTCCTGTCTTCTTAGAAAGACTCATGGAAGAAGAAATACCCGAAATTTACGACGGTTTGATTATCATTAAAAATATTGTTAGAGTTCCCGGTGAAAGAGCCAAAATTGCCGTCGAGACTTACGATGACCGCATTGACCCCGTTGGTGCTTGTGTCGGAATGAAAGGCGTTCGCATTCACGGAATTGTTAGGGAACTTAGAAATGAGAACATCGATGTTATCAATTACACCACCAATACCGCTTTATATATATCCAGGTCTTTAAGTCCGGCTAAAATCACAGGCATTGAAATTAACGAGGAAACAAAAAGCGTGAATGTGTTTATGAAACCCGACCAAATTTCGTTGGCAATAGGGAAAGGCGGTAGTAATATCAAATTGGCCAGCAAGCTTACCGGTTATGAAATTGACATTTTCCGTAATGATGCTATTGATGAGGAAGATGTAGAATTACAAGAATTTTCCGACGAAATTGAGCAATGGATACTCGATACCTTTAAAAATATAGGTTGCTATACAGCTAAGAATGTCCTCGATATCAGTAGAGAGGAACTGATACATCGTACCGATTTAGAGGAAGAAACCATTGATGAAGTATTGCGTATTATTAAAGCCGAATTCGAACAATAATACTCACTATCATAAAAAAGGATATTAACTAACTTAAAGATACATATGTCAGAAGAAAAGAAAATAATACCAAGATTAGGGAAAGCGGCAAAAGAATTTAATGTTGCTACATCGACAATTGTTGAATTTTTATTAAAAAAAGGTATTGTTGTAGAAAACAATGATAATACTAAACTGACAGCCGAATGGTATTCTTTGATTGATCAAGAATATAAATCGGAAAAGGATGTGAAAGAGGAATCTAAAAAATTGGAAATAGGCAGCGGATTCAAAACCATTTCCACTTCTGACAACTTAAAAGATGATAATCGTCTGACTCAAGAACCTGAAAAAAAGGAGATAATCATTAATCAACCCACTCAAATTGAGAAACCTCATGTTGAAGAGCCTAAAATAAAAGAAAGTGCTGATGATGTAGATTTGAAAATTTCCTTACCCAAACAAAGTGTTAAAATTATAGGTAAAATTGATTTAGACGCTCAACCCAAACCTAAAAAGAAAAAAGAAGAAAAAGACAAAAAACCCAAACCGGTCAAATCCACCACACCAACAGTTAAAAAAGAAGAAAAGGCCGAAGTTAAAACTGATATACCTGAAATAGAACCAGAACCGGCAAAAGAAGAAGTCGAAACACAAACCTTAATAAATGAAAAAGAAATTGTTATTGACGAAAACCTCATTTCAAAAGAAACAGACGAAACCAACCATGAAATGGAAATCTTAACAGATGATACAGAAGCCATAACAATCTCTGAAGAAACAATTGAGGAAGAAGTGGATTTGGAAGACAATAAAGAACCCGAAAAAATTATCATTAAAACGCCCGTACTAAAAAACAACTTGAATATCATTGGAAAAATAAATCTCGATGAAATTAATTCACGGACCAAACCAAAGAAAAAATCAAAAGAAGAACTATTAAAAGAAAAAAATGATAAAAGAGAAAAAGAGTTAGAAGCTCGAAAATTACAAAAAGAACAACTGAAAAAAAGAAAATTAGAACAACAATCTGAACACAGAAACAAAACTACTCAAGATGATAACACTTCGGAAGGGAATGCATCATCAGATGTTATTCAAACGAGAACAGGCAAAAAAGAATGGAAAAAAAATATTCCTTCCATATCGGATGATAAGGAAAATATAAAAGAAAAAGAGAAGAAGAAACGAAAACGCATTCGAACTTCTTTTTCTAAAGAATCGGACATCCCCTCGAAATCTGATGATTATTCGGAAGGTTTTAAAAAACGCAAAGATAAATTCACGCCTATTAAAGGAGTACACAAAATCGATTTTACCGAAGAGGAAATCGAAAAACAAGTTAGAAAAACAATGGCGCGAATGGCTCCTTTGGGAAAAACCAAATCTTCAAAATACCGTAAAGAGAAAAGAGAACATATTCAACATGAAATAATAGAAGCGAAAGAACGCTCCGAAATGGAGAAAAACATTTTGAAGGTTACCGAATTCATTACCGCCAATGAATTGGCAAATATGATGAACATCCCTGTAACGCAAATTATTTCAACCTGTATGAGTATAGGAATGGCTGTTGCCATCAACCAACGTTTGGGAGCTGAAACCATTTCTTTGTTAGCCGATGAATTTGGATTTCAAGTGCAATACGTAGGATTAGATGAAGAAGAGGAAGAACTCGAAGAAGTATCTCCTGAAGATTTGGTTGAACGTTCACCCATTGTAACAGTGATGGGACATGTCGACCATGGGAAAACATCTTTATTAGACTATATACGAAAAACGAATGTAATTGCCGGTGAATCGGGAGGAATAACACAACATATAGGTGCTTATGAGGTTACATTGGCAAACAACAAGCGAATCACATTTTTAGATACTCCCGGCCATGAGGCTTTCACTGCTATGCGTGCCAGGGGTGCCAAGGTAACGGATTTGGTAATTGTTGTGATTGCAGCCGATGATAGTGTTATGCCTCAAACCATCGAAGCTATCAATCACGCACAAGCCGCCGGTGTTCCTATTATCTTTGCCATCAATAAAATCGATAAACCCGGTGCCGACCCTGAAAAGATACGTGCTGCTTTAGCCAATATGAACCTTTTGGTTGAAGAATGGGGCGGAAAAATTCAAAGTCAAGATATTTCAGCTAAAAAAGGACTTAATGTCGATGTATTGCTCGAAAAAGTTTTAATTGAAGCCGAAATGCTCGATCTTAAAGCTAATTCTAAAACTTATGCAAACGGTACCGTTATCGAATCTTCTCTTGACAAAGGAAGAGGTTATGTAGCTAAAATACTTGTACAAAACGGAACCTTACATACCGGCGACATACTGGTGGCCGGTGTTGCTTACGGGAAAGTTAGAGCGATGTATAATGAAAGAAATCAAATCATCAAAGAAGCAGGACCTTCGGTACCTGTATTGATTTTAGGATTAAACAGTGCTCCTCAAGCCGGCGACACTTTCAAAGTATATAAAGAAGAACGGGAAGCAAAACAGATTGTTAATAAAAGAGTGCAATTGGTAAGGGAACAAGGCTTGCGTACACAAAAACATATTACGCTAGATGAAATAGGCCGTCGTATTGCCATTGGCGACTTTAAGGAATTGAACGTTATTGTAAAAGGTGATGTGGATGGTTCGGTCGAAGCTTTATCCGATTCATTGTTACGATTAACCACTTCGGAAGTACAAGTGAATATTATTCATAAATCGGTAGGTCAGGTAATCGAATCGGATGTTTTATTGGCATCAGCATCCAATGCCATAATCATTGCATTCCAAGTTCGCCCATCAGCGGGAGCCAGGAAAATTGCAGAACAGGAACAGGTTGACATTCGCACCTATTCAATTATCTACGATGCTATCAACGAGCTGAAAGATGCTATTGAAGGTATGCGTGCTCCTGAAATGAAAGAAAACATCGTTTGCAACATCGAAGTCAGGGAAACTTTCCACATAACTAAAGTCGGAACCATTGCCGGTTGTTATGTGTTAGACGGCAAAGTGCAACGTAACACACAAATACGTGTTATCCGCGACGGTATCGTAATCTATACCGGAAAATTAGGCTCACTCAAACGTTTTAAAGATGATGTGAAGGAAGTCGTTGGCGGCTATGAATGTGGTTTAAATATCGACGGATTTAATGATATCAAAATCGGCGATATCATCGAAGGTTTCGAACAAGTGCAAGTGAAACGATAAAAGCGTCTACTTCTTCTTAATGGCTTTGCAGGTGTTATTCAAATAAATATCTATTAGCTTTTTCCCTGCGGCATAGGCACTGACTTTGTTTTCCAATAGCATTTTTTCAATCTGCGGTAAATGCGTTTTCACCCCTTCGTCGGAATAGAATAAATCGAACAATTCTTCTTCAAGAAAATGATAAAACCGTTTTTCGGATTGCTTCAAGCGGTTTTCGTCAAAATAGCCATTTGATTTCGTGTGAGCTACATAATCGTTTATCGTATTCCATACCAAATCAATATTATGGTTAAGGAGTGCGGATGAAGTCATTACCTCGGGTCGCCATTGAGCGGGCGACATGGGGAATAATTTCAATGCATTGGATAATTGCACTTTTGTTAATTCGGCTTTCTTTAAATTGTCGCCGTCGGCTTTGTTCACAACAATGGCATCGGCCATTTCCATAATGCCGCGTTTGATACCTTGCAACTCATCCCCTGCCCCTGATATCATCAATAAAAGGAAAAAATCGACCATGGAATGTACGGCCGTTTCCGATTGACCTACACCAACTGTTTCAACAATAATGGTGTCGAAACCGGCAGCTTCGCACAAAATAATCGTTTCCCGCGTTTTACGCGCCACTCCTCCCAACGACCCTGCCGATGGTGAAGGCCTGATAAAAGCTTTTGCATCGGTCGAAAGTTCATCCATCCGAGTCTTATCCCCCAGTATACTCCCCTTTGAGCGTTCACTGCTCGGATCAATGGTTAATACCGCTAATTTATGATTTAAGGATGTTATATGCTTACCGAACACATCGATAAAAGTACTCTTTCCTGCTCCGGGAACTCCCGTTATACCAATACGAATAGAATTCGTCGAGTAAGGAATACAGGCTTCGATTATCTCCTGCCCTAATTCATGGTGTTTTCGCAAATTGCTTTCTATTAATGTAATAGCTTGACTTAACACCATGATGTTTTGCGATAATATCCCGTCTACGTATGCCTGTTTACTGAGTATGGCCGGACGTTTTATTTTGTTCTTTTTCAGATAAGGATTTATCTGCGAGGGTTGTTCGATTCCCGCTTGAACACGTAAAGCCGATGTGTTGTGTGTTTCCATGTTTTATCGTAAATATTTTTGCAAAAGTATATAAAATAATTATCGGATTCAAGGTAAACAAGGGATAGCTTTTATTGCACGCGGATTGAATACAATTACGAATTAAAAATTACGAATCACGTTCAAGCACTCACGGCAATGCTGTCGTTTATGTTGTCAGTTGTCAGTTTTCAGTTGTCAGTTTTCAGTTATCAGTTTTCAGTTATCAGTTTTCAGTTATCAGTTTTCAGTTATCAGTTTTTTAAGGCGTTGATGGAACACTGATGACACGGATGCTGCCGATTTTCGCGGATTATTGAGATTTATTTGCCCACAAATTATTATAGATTATTTTAAGATTTATAATATGTTTTGCAAAAGCAAAGAACGCAGAGAGATAAAACCAATTAAAATGGCACGCAGATGACGCGGATGCGGCGGATGAATGCGGATTTTTAATTCTTAATTTTTAATTGAT